>NZ_JBNFMU010000214.1:0-44344 GCF_049942315.1 Pseudomonas wayambapalatensis | reverse complement strand
GCTTCGGGGGGTGGGGATGTTGGTTCTTTTTTGTGCCTCTCTGTGGAAGCTCCCTCTCAGCCGGTGGGGGGGATTTCTGTGGGGGAGTGACTTCCCCCGCGAACGAGGGCGCAGCCCTCGCAGGGATTCTGCACAGAATAAAGTATTCGAGTGCACTCAGACCGATGCAGTGCCATCGGATTTCGGTTGCTCCAGCGGGATCATCTGCTGCTTGCCGCCCTTGGTGTCCATCAGGAACACCTCCACCTGGCGGACCGAGATCTTGATGTCGTGGGCCTTGAACTCACGGTTGATATAGCGGTTGATCTCGTCCAGCGTCGGGTTGCGGTCGCCCAGGTCGCGCACGTGCATGCGCAACTCATGATCCAGCGAGCTTTCGCCGAACTGCAGGAAATACACGATCGGCTCAGGGTCCTTGAGCACACGTGGGTTTTCATGGGCGCCCTTGAGCAGCAGCTCGCGCACCAGGTCCAGGTCGGAGCCGTAGTCGATGCCCAGCTTGAGCGTCACCCGTGTAACGGTGTCGGTCAGCGACCAGTTGATCAACTGGCCAGTGATGAACGTCTTGTTGGGGACGATGATGTCCTTGCGGTCGAAGTCGGTGATGGTCGTGGCGCGAATGCGGATCTTGCTCACCGTGCCGGACAGGTTGCCGATGGTGATGGTGTCGCCGATCCGCACCGGGCGCTCGAACAGGATCATGATGCCGGAGATGAAGTTGGCGAAGATCTCCTGCATGCCGAAGCCCAGGCCCAGAGACAGGGCGGCGACCAGCCATTGCAGCTTGTCCCAGCTCACCCCGAGGGTGGCCAGGGTGCTGACGATGCCCACGCCGACAATCACGTAGGACAGCAGCGTGGTGATCGCGTAGGCACTGCCCTGGGCCAGGCTCAGGCGCGACAGTACCAGCACTTCCAGCAGGCCCGGCAGGTTGCTGGCCAGGGCAATGGTGATGCCGGCGATGACCAGTGCACCGAGCAGGTCGCCGAGGCTGATCGGCACCATGCTGGCCGTTGCGCCGGTGCCGCTGGCGTATTCGTACAGGGTGACGTTGTTGAGGTAGGAGAATACGGTGATCAGGTCCGACCATACCCAGTACAACCCACCGATGAAGCCGCCGAGCAGGGCCAGGCGGATCAGGCGCAAGGACTGCTGGTTGACCTGCTCGATGTCCAGGGTCGGTTCCTCGACGATGACTTCGCCGTCCAGGCCTTCCTTGGCGGCCGCGCGCTTGCTCAACGCGCGCTGGTAGGCCAGGCGCCGCGCTGCCACCGACAGGCCGCGAACGAATGCCGCCTCGATCACCAGCCAGAACAGCAGCAGGTAGAGGGTGTAGATCAGGCGGTCGGTGAGTTTCAGTGCGGTGTAGTAGTAGCCGAAGCACACCGCGACGAACAGCGCGATCGGCAGCGCGGTGAACGCTACCCCGACCGCCTTGCGGAACAGCGATGTGTCACGGTGCGCCGGGCTGCTCAGCAGCAGACGGCTGAGCAGCCAGGCCATCAGTGCATAGCAGGCCAGCACCACGCCGATGCCCAGCACATCGTCGGCCAGCGCCGAAGGCTGGTGCTCGGCCACCGCGACCACGCCCACCAGGGCCAGCACCACGGTGCCGAGCCTGCGCACCCAGCCGCGCAGGAACTCGACCTGCGGCTTGTGCCAGCGGAAGTGCACCTCGGCCACGCCCCCGGGGGCCAGCACGCGATAGGCGGTGTAGAACACCAGCCAGGCCTGGGCCAGTTGCCACAGCGCGGCGCCGAGGTTGGCGTTCTGGCCGCGGGCGTCGATCTGCAAGGCATAGCTGCATAGCGCCAGGCCCAGGCTTACCGGCATGGCCAGGAGGATGTTGATCAGGATCGCCTGGGGGGTGTGCCACTGGCTGTCGCGACGGAAGTGGCCGATATCCTGGTGCACCTTGCCCAGGCGCTGGTACAGGTACTTGCGCCTCCACAGCAGTGCGCCGATCACCAGCAGCAGCGGCAGGAACAGCAGTGGGCGCTGGCTCAGGCCGTCGGCCAGTTCCTTGATGCCCGAACCCCAGGGCAGGCTGGCGACCTGGTCGGCGAAGCGCTCGGGCACATAGCGCAACCAGTCCCAGTCCAGCGGCTTGTTGCTGGGGATCCAGAACATCTGCTCATCGAGGGTGGTGCGCAGATTCTGCGCGGTGCCCAGCAGCTGCTTCTGGTTGAGCTGCAGGGTGATGGATTCGTTGAGCAGTGCCGACAGTTCGCGGTTCAGGCGCTCGAGCAGGTCGCTGCGGGTGATGGCGACTTCCAGCAGTGCCTTGCGCAGTTGCGGGGTGACGTCCTGCTCAGGCTGGGTGGACAGCAGCTTGTCGACATAGTTGACCGGGCTGCTCATCTGCTCGCGCTGCTGGTTGACCTCGAACTGGTACAGGCGGATATCGGCGATCTGGTCGGCCAGGTCGCGATCCACCTTAAGGTGCGGCAACGCCTGCTTCTGCTTGTAAAGGATCTTCGACAGCAGCAGGCTGCCCTTGAGTACGTTGATCTGCTCGTCCAGCGCCTGGTCGGCCTGGGTCAGTGTGTCGAGCTGCTGCTTGGTCTGCAGGTTCTGCTGGGTGAGTTCGTTGAGGCGGTCGGTGCTGCGCAACAGATAGTCGGAGAGCTTGAGGTTGGCGGCGCTCTCGTTGGCCAGCAGGGTGCTGCCGCCGGCCTTCTGCGCTTCGATCGACTGCTGGGTGACGGTCTGTTGCGACTGTGCCAGGCGTTTCTCGTTGATCAGTGTCTGCAGGTCCTGGATTTCTTGCTCAAGGCGTGTGGCACGCTCGATCAGCAGATCGTGGCGGGCGTTGCCCAGGTCCTGCAGCAGGCTGTTGCCGGCCAGTTCCTGGCGACGCAGCAGGGTGAGGGCGTTGAGCGAGGCCAGTTCGGCGTTGAGCTGGTTGCGCTGGTCGACGGAAATCGCCTTGCCGTTGTCCTTGCCCGATTTCAGCGCGTTGTTGATCTGCTGGGCGCGGGTCTGGTTGTTGCTGATCTCGGCCTGGGCACGTTCGGGGCGGGTCTGGGAGTTGATGATCAGGCTGTTGGCTTCGGACAGCGCCTTTTGCAGCTCGCCCTGCTGGGTGCTGCGTTCGCTGAGCATCTGCTCGAGCTGCGGCACGCTGAGGCTGGCATAGCGCTGGGCCACGGGCGTGACCTTGGTGTCCTTGAGCTTGGCCAGTTCGCGCTGGCTGTCGCGGGTTTCCTGAGGGGCGCCGGCCAATTGCTGCTTGAGGTCGGCGAGTTTCTTCTCGCTATCCTCTTTGCTGGCGATCAACGCGAGGGTCTGCTCCAGCACCTGCTGGAGCGCCTTCTGCTCGGGCTCCGGCAGCTTGCGCTCGGCAATCTTGTCGAGGCTGTTCTGGATGCCGGGAGCGGCCGGCACCTCGGCCGCCACGGCGGCGAACGACAGGGAAAGGCACAGCCCCAGCAGGGCTGCGCGGACATACACGCGCAGGGACATAGGCAGACTACTTGCGAGAGGGCACGAACGGAGTTTAGAGGAACAGCCCCGGGCCGGGCCGGGTTCCTTCGGGGAATCTGACGCCCACTTTCTGGATCTTGTTCCCGTCCATGGTCGCGACTGTCCAGATCGTGCTGTGCCATTCGACCTGGTCGCCTACGACTGGAGCGCCTCCGACCTTCTGTCGGATGAACTGCGCCAACGGCATTTTCGCATCCAGCCCGTCGAGCTTCAGGCCATAAAGTGCTGCCACCGCGCCGAGCTCGGCATCGCCTTCGAGGACGAAGTCACCGAAGAAGCGCAGGTCCAGGCCGCGCTGTGGCGCCTGGCTGAACAGTTTGCCCAGGGCTGGCAGGTTGTGCTCATGGCCGATCACGCAGAGCATGTCGCCGACCTCCAGCACGGTACTGCCCGAGGGGTGCAGCAACTGCTCGCCACGGAACAGCGCGGCAATGCGCGTGCCCTCGGGCATCTTCAGCTCGCGCAGGGCTGCGCCGATGCACCATTTTTCCGCGCCCAGGCGGTAGACGAACAGCTCCCATTCGCTGGTGATGTGCACCTCCAGCGCCGAGCGCGAGATCGGCGCTGGATCTGGCGGCACCGTGACCTTCAGCAGCTTGGCCATCCACGGCAGGCTGGTGCCTTGCACCAGCAGCGACACCAGCACGATGAAGAACGCCAGGTTGAAGAACAACTGCGCATCGGGCAGGCCCGCCATCAGCGGGAACACCGCAAGGATGATCGGTACCGCGCCGCGCAGGCCAACCCAGGAAATGAAGCCCTTTTCGCGGCCGTGGAACGCCTTGAACGGCAGCAGTGCGGCCAGCACCGACAGTGGGCGGGCGAAGAGGATCATCCACAGCGCCAGGCCCAGGGCGGGCAGGGCGATGGGCAGCAGGTCGTGTGGGGTGACCAGCAGACCCAGCACCAGGAACATGCCGATCTGCGCCAGCCAGGCCATGCCGTCGAGCATGTGCAGGATGCCGTGGCGGCTGCGGATCGGCTTGTTGCCCAGCACCAGGCCGCACAGGTAGACGGCAAGGAAGCCGCTGCCGTGCAGGGCGTTGGTCAGGGAGAACACCACCAGGCCCCCGGCGATCACCAGGATCGGGTACAGGCCACCGGCCAGGTTGATGCGGTTGACCAGTTGCAGCATCAGCCAGCCGCCACCCAGGCCCAGCAGGCCGCCGATGCCGAACTCGCGGATCAGGTGGGTCAGCAGGCTCCAGTGCAGGCCGGTCTGGCCGCTGGCGATCATGTCGATCAGGGTGACGGTGAGGAACACCGCCATCGGGTCGTTGCTGCCCGACTCGATCTCGAGCGTCGCCGTGACCCGTTCGTTCAGGCCTTTGCCACCGAGCAGCGAAAACACCGCCGCGGCGTCGGTAGAGCCGACGATGGCGCCGATCAGCAGGCCCTGGATCAGGCTCAGGTCGAACAGCCAGGCGGCGACCATGCCGGTCAGGCCGGTGGTGATGAGCACGCCCACCGTGGCCAGTGACAAGGCCGGCCACAGGGCCACGCGGAAACTCGCTACCCGCGTACGCAGGCCGCCGTCGAGCAGGATCACGGCCAGCGCGAGGTTGCCCACCAGGTAGGCGGTCGGGTAGTTGTTGAAGATGATGCCGCCACCATCGACACCGGCGACCATGCCGACCGCGAGGATGATGACCAGGATAGGGATGCCCAGGCGCGACGACAGAGAGCTGACCAGGATACTTGCGCCCACCAGCAGTGCGCCGATCAGGAACAGGCTGTTGATGGTGCTGGCATCCAAAGGCAGGTACTCCGGGATATCGCGGAAAGATGACTTGACTCGCAAGTCGCGTGCCAATCGATTCTAACCTGATGAATTGCCAGCATGTAAAGCGTTTCTGCAGATGTACAAAAGGCACCGCGGTGGGTGCCTTTTGTTGTGTTGCCTATGCGGGCCCTTTCGCGGGCAAGCCCGCTCCCACAGATTCACCACAGGCATGAAGACTTGTGCAGTACCTGTGGGGAGCTGGCTTGTCGGGGCGACGAACCGCCGCGAAGAGCCCGGTGCAGGATTACGCCTGCTTCACCTCACGCATCGGCTTGCCCTTCACCGGCGCACCGTTGGCCTTGTAGTACTTGGCCGTGCTGCGTGGCAGTGGCTTGCGGCCACGGATCTTGTCGGAGATTTTCTCGGCGATCATGATCGTGGTGGCGTTGAGGTTGCCGGTGATGATGATCGGCATGATCGACGCATCGACCACACGCAGGCCTTGCATGCCATGCACGCGGCCTTCGCCATCGACCACCGCCATGTCGTCGGTGCCCATCTTGCACGAGCAGGATGGGTGGAACGCGGTTTCGGCGTGCTCGCGGATGAATTTGTCCAGCTCTTCATCGGTCTGCACGTGCGCGCCCGGGCTGATCTCGCGACCGCGATACGGGTCCAGCGCAGGCTGGGCCATGATCTCGCGGGTCAGGCGGATGCCGTCGCGGAACTCTTGCCAGTCCTGTTCGGTGGCCATGTAGTTGAACAGGATGCTCGGGTGCTGGCGCGGGTCCTTGGACTTGAGTTGGATGCGGCCACGGCTTGGCGAACGCATCGAGCCCATGTGCGCCTGGAAGCCATGTTCCTTCACGCCGTTGGAGCCGTTGTAGTTGATCGCCACCGGCAGGAAGTGGTACTGGATGTTCGGCCACTCGAACTCAGGGCGGGTGCGGATGAAACCACCGGCCTCGAACTGGTTGCTGGCGCCGATGCCGGTGCCGTTGAACAGCCACTCGGCACCGATGGCCGGCTGGTTCCACCACAGCAGCGATGGGTACAGCGACACCGGCTGGGTGCAGGCGTACTGCAGATACAGTTCCAGGTGGTCCTGCAGGTTCTCGCCGACGCCCGGCAGGTCGTGGACCACCGGAATGTCGAGGCTCTCCAGCAGGGCGCGCGGGCCGACACCGGAGCGCTGCAGCAACTGCGGCGAAGCGATGGCGCCGGAGCTGACGATGACTTCCTTGCGGGCACGGGCTTCGACGCGCTCTTCGCTGTCACCGACCAGATAGGTCACACCCACGGCGCGCTTGCCTTCGAAGAGTACGCGGTCGCTCAGGGCGTGGGTGACGATGGTCAGGTTCGGGCGCTTCTTGGCCTGGTCCAGGTAGCCGCGGGCGGTGCTGGAGCGACGACCGTTCTTGGTCACCGAACGGTCCATCGGACCGAAGCCTTCCTGCTGGTAGCCGTTGAGGTCTTCGGTGCGTGGGTAACCGGCCTGTACACCGGCTTCGACCATGGCATGGAACAGCGGGTTGTTGCCGGCTTTTGGCGTGGCAACGCTGACCGGGCCGTCGCCACCGTGGTAGTCGTTCGGGCCGATGTCGCGGGTTTCGGCTTTCTTGAAGTAGGGCAGGCAGTCCAGGTAGGTCCAGTCTTCCAGGCCTGGCAGTTCGGCCCAGCCGTCGAAGTCCATGGCGTTGCCGCGGATGTAGCACATGCCGTTGATCAGCGAGGAGCCACCCAGGCCCTTGCCGCGGCCACATTCCATACGGCGGCCATCCATGTGCGGCTCAGGGTCGGTCTCGTAGGCCCAGTTGTAGCGGCGGCCCTGCAGCGGGAAGGCCAGGGCGGCTGGCATCTGGGTGCGGAAATCGAAGCGGTAGTCGGGGCCGCCGGCTTCCAGCAGCAGCACCGAGACGCTGGCGTCTTCGGTCAGGCGGGTGGCCAGGGTGTTACCGGCCGAACCGGCACCGACGATGATGTAATCGTATTCTTGGGACATGCAAAGTACCCTCGTTGGCAGTGTTCAGGGGGCGGGAGCGCCCGTGCGCAAAGGCACGGGCGTGGCCAGACCGGTCTTAGAAGACCGAGTTGTAGCCGCCCAGCTCGACCTGCACCGACTTGATGCGAGTGTATTGAGCCAGCGAGCTGACGCCGTTCTCACGGCCGACGCCCGACTGCTTGTAGCCGCCAACCGGCATTTCGGCTGGCGATTCACCCCAGGCGTTGATCCAGCAGATGCCGGCTTCGAGCTTGTGGATGATGCGGTGGGCGCGGGTGATGTCGTTGGTGCATACGCCCGCAGCCAGGCCGTACTCGGTGTCGTTGGCGCGGCGGATGACTTCTTCTTCGGTTTCGTAGGTGAGGATGCTCATCACCGGCCCGAAGATTTCTTCCTTGACGATGGTCATGTCGTCGCGGCAGTCGGTGAACACGGTCGGGGCGACGAAGGCGCCCTTGGCGAACGCGCCTTCGGTCAGACGCTCACCGCCGCACAGCACGCGGGCGCCTTCTTCCTTGCCCTTGGCGATGTAGCCCAGGACGCTTTCCATGTGCTGGAAGCTGACCAGCGGGCCGAAGTTGGTGTTCTCGTCTTCCGGGTTGCCGATGCGGATGCGGGCGACGCGCTCGGCGATCTTGGCTTCGAACGCCGCTTTCATCGCGACCGGGACGAACACGCGGGTGCCGTTGGTGCAGACCTGACCGGAGCTGTAGAAGTTGGCCATCATGGCGATGTCGGCGGCCTTGTCCAGGTCGGCGTCGTCGCAGATGATCAGCGGCGACTTGCCGCCCAGTTCCATGGTCACTTCCTTGAGCGAGGAGCTCGAGGCGCTGGCCATGACCTTCTTGCCGGTGGTGGTGCCGCCGGTGAAGGAGACTTTCTCGATGCGTGGGTGCTCGGTCAACAGGGTGCCGACTTCACGGCCGCTACCGGTCAGGACGTTGAACACGCCATCCGGCAGGCCGGCTTCGGTGAAGATCTCGGCCAGTTTCAGGGTGGTCAGCGAGGTGACTTCCGACGGTTTGAAGATCATCGCGTTGCCAGCGGCCAGGGCAGGCGCGGACTTCCACAGGGCGATCTGGATCGGGTAGTTCCACGCGCCGATACCGGCAGTCACGCCCAGTGGCTCGCGACGGGTGTAGACGAAGGACGATTCGCGCAGCGGGATCTGCTCGCCTTCGATTGCCGGGACCAGGCCTGCGTAGTACTCCAGTACATCGGCACCGGTGACGATGTCGACGTAGCGGGTTTCGGAGTACGACTTGCCGGTGTCCAGGGTTTCCAGCATGGCCAGCTCGTCGTTGCGCTCGCGCAGGATGTCGACGGCGCGGCGCAGGATGCGCGAACGCTGCATGGCGGTCATCGCGGCCCAGACTTTCTGGCCACGTTCGGCGCTCTCGACGGCGCGCTCGACGTCAGCCTCGGTCGCACGCTGGACGTGGGCAAGGACTTCGCCGGTGGCCGGGTTGATGGCCTCGAAGGTGGCATCGCTGCCAGCGTCGACATAACCACCATCGATGTAGAGTTTTTGCGTTCCGAAACGGGCCATAGAGTCCTCGCAAGTGCAGTGTGTGATTGGCTAGCCGCGTCGGGCTCCTGCCGATTGGGCAGTCGCTGCGTGCGATCGTTCAGCCGCCTGGGGGTTGGAATCCAGGTCGTGCTGCTTAGCCAGTTGTAGATCCATGTATTCGTAGGCGATCCGTATTGCCTGCTCGGTGTCGAACGCGTCGCCCGAGAGCGCACCGCGCAGCCACAGGCCGTCGATCAGGGCCGCCAGCCCGCGAGCGGCCTTGCGCGCATGGTAGAGCGGCAAGACACGGCGGAACTGGCAGCACAGGTTGGAGTAAAGGCGGTGATCGTTGATCCGCTGCAACCTGTGCAAGGACGGCTGGTGCATGCTGGCGGCCCAGAAGGCCAACCAGGTTTTCATTGCCGGGCCGCTGACCTGGCTTGCGTCGAAGTTGCCTTCGACGATCACTCTCAGGTGCGCCCGCGGGCTGTCGTCTGTGAGGGCTTGTCGGCGGGCGACGGTGCCTTCGCTCAACGCGTTCATGAGGTAGCGCATGGTCGCTGCGATCAGGCCGTTCTTGTCCTGAAAGTAGTGACTGATGATGCCGTTCGACACACCGGCCAAACGGGCAATCAGCGCAATGCTGGCATCTCCCAGACCGACCTGGTCGACAGCCTGCAATGTGGCGTCGATCAACTGCTGGCGGCGGATGGGTTGCATACCGACCTTGGGCATCTTGCTATCTCCTCAGGCCTGCGAGCGGACGACCTGCATCCGACTCGGCAAGGGCCAGTCTATTTTGTTTTGATTGAACGTTCAATCAATAAAGAATAAGCTCTGCGACAATTTGTGCCATTGACAGTTTTTCAGGCGGTCGAGAAAGCACGGATTGACACCCCAGGAAAACGTGTAACCCCCGGAATACAAGGCGTTGACGGGCAAGAACGATGCATGGACAGATTCTGCCGAGCGGTCGATGACCGCGCGGACGACCCTTGGAGCGGGTCAGGCGAGCTGTGACGAATGCGCGCATCCAGCAAGGATGGCAGCGTTCAGGCAGTGCCCGCCGGTCTGTTTAATTGCAGCGTTTCGATTCGGGATCACGGTTTCCAGGGTGCTTTTATAACACCTGACGCAGTGGGGCTATTGCACCAATTGCGCGGGAACTGACTGATTAGCCTCCACAGCCTTACTGCCCGGAGCATTCGTGCAATGAGTTCTGCCTCCCTGACAAAGCCCCCCGCCGAGAGGGTTCGGGTCAACCGCGTGGTGTTCTTCACCTCCGCGCTGCTGGTCCTCGCGTTGACTGCCTTGCTTATCGCTGTACCCGAAACCGCCGGCCAGGTGCTGGGCGTGGCCCAGAGATGGCTGACGCGCACCTTCGGCTGGTACTACATGCTGGTGATCTGTGGTTACCTCGTGTTCGTCGTCTTCCTGGCCTTCTCCGACTACGGCAAGCTCAAGCTGGGCGGCAAGGATGACCAGCCCGACTTCAGCTATGGCGCCTGGGCCGGCATGCTGTTCTCGTCCGGTATCGGTATCTCGCTGCTGTATTTCGGCGCATCCGAACCGCTGGATCACTACTTCAACCCGCCCGAAGGCTCCCCCGCGAGCCTCGAAGCTGCGCGCCAGGGCCTGCAACTGACCTTCCTGCACTGGGGCCTGCATGGCTGGGCGATCTACGCCCTGGTGGGCCTGGCCGTGGGCTACTTCGCCTACCGCCACAACCAGCCGCTGGCGCTGCGTTCGGCGCTGTACCCGCTGGTCGGTGAGCGCTGGGTCAAGGGCGCGGCGGGCAACGCCGTGGACATCTTCGGCATGTTCGTCACCCTGCTGGGCCTGGTGACCAACCTGGGTATCGGTTCGATGCAGGTGTCTTCGGGCCTGGAGTACCTGTTCGGCATGGACCACAGCAAGACCAACCTGCTGGTGGTCATTCTGGTGATGGCTGGGGTGGCCACCGTCGCCGCCGTGTCGGGGGTGGAAAACGGCATTCGCCGCCTGTCCAACCTGAACATCATGCTGTTCAGCGGCTTGCTGATCTTCGTCCTGCTTGGCGGCAACACCCTGCACCTGCTCAACGGCTTCGTGCAGAACGTCGGCGACTACCTCAACGGCATCGTGCTCAAGACCTTCGACCTCTACGTCTACGAAGGCGAGGCGGGCAAGTCCGAGCGCTGGCTGGGCCTGTGGACCGTGTTCTACTGGGCCTGGTGGATCTCCTGGGGCCCGTTCGTCGGCATGTTCATCGCCCGTATCTCCAAGGGCCGTACCGTACGCCAGCTGGTCAGCGGCGTGCTGCTGATCCCGCTGGGCTTCACCCTGGCGTGGCTGTCGATCTTCGGCAACACCGCGTTGGACCTGGTAATCAACCAGGGCGCCGTGGAGCTGGGCAAGACCGCGTTGGAACAGCCGTCGATGTCGATCTACCAGTTGCTGGAATACTTCCCGGCGGCCAAGGTGGTGATCGGTGTGGCGGTGTTCGTCGGCTTCGTGCTGTTCCTCACCCCGGCCGACTCGGGTGCGGTGATGATGGCCAACCTTTCGTGCAAAGGTGGCCAGGTCGACGAGGACGCGCCGCACTGGATGGTGGTGTTCTGGTCGGTGATCATCACCCTGGTCACCATCGGCCTGCTGTTCGCCGGCAACTTCGAAGCCATGCAGACCATGGTTGTGCTGGCCGGCCTGCCGTTCTCGGTGGTGCTGGTGCTGTTCATGTTCGGCTTGTACAAGGCGATGAAGCAGGATGTCGCGGTCGAGCAGGAACGTGCGGAGCTGGCTGCCCGTGGCCGTCGTGGCTTCAGCGAGCGCCTCACGCAACTGGAGCTCGAGCCGACCCAGGCGGTGGTGCAGCGCTTCATGGACAAGCAGGTCAGCCCGGCCCTCAAGGAGGCGGCTGAACAACTGCGCGCCCAGGGCTTCGAGGTGGAGACCCGCGTCGGTCAGTCGCGCAACATGATGGGTGTGCGGGTGATGATGGAAGAGGGCAACCCCTTCGTCTATGAAGTCAGCCTGGACGGCTATCTGGCGGCACCGAGCGAGGCATCTGCCGGGGGCGAGCCTGAAGTGCGCCAGCGCTTCTACCGCGCCGAGGTGTACCTGCACAACGGTAGTCAGGAGTACGACCTGATGGGCTTCCTGCCCGAGCAGATCGTGCGCGATGTGCTCGATCAGTTCGAAAGCCATCGCCAGTTGCTGGGGCGTGTCTACAGCTGATCGCCCCTACGCGTGCTGTCATGAAAAGGCCCTGTCACACGACAGGGCCTTTTTGTTTGTCTCAGCGAGCTACAGGCGCAATCACGTCGGTGCGCAGCGCAGATTGTTGGCGGATGATGTCCTCGCCTCGGGTGCAGATCTTCAGCGGCAGCTTGCTGGCCTCGAAGGTGAAGTGGGTGTGACGCAGGAGGCCAAAGCCCTTGGGGTCGTCACAGTCGATCTTCGCTGCCGGGCCTTGCTTGACCCGGTAGTGGACCACGTCCGGTGGATGGCGTGTCCAGGTGACTCGCACGCCACCATTGTCCTGATACGCATAGGTCACGTCGGGGAAGGGCACGTCCTTGGCGGGCAACAGTTCCGTCGCCAGCGTCAGGCTGTTGGCCATCAGCGCGACCGAGGGCGCCTGCTCGGGGGTATTCACGCCGATCAGGCAGAGAAAGTGCCAGCCGGGCTCTGGGCCGACGGGGGCGTCGATCGGCACTTCCCCCGCAGCGATGGTGCCGCTGTAGCCGGTCGGCTCTTCACAGGCCAGTGGGTCGGTCGTGGTCTTGAAGCGATAGCGGGGCGTGTCGAGGGTGAAGTGCAGGTTCCAGCCGGGCGGGGTGTACTGCCCTTGCTCATCGCTGGCGATCTTTTCCAGAAAGCGAGGCCGCTTGGTCACCGTTGCCGAGAAGCCGGGCAGTAGCTGGCAGCTGTCCAGTGCCAGGTCGGCCACACCTTGCTTGAAGCAGCCGAGGACCCTGTTCAGCGGCATGGCGATGTTGCGTGGCGGGGCGTCTTGCGAGCCTTGCGCATTTACGCAAGGGCTGTTTGTAGCGCAGGGCGCGCTGGCGTCGCTGGTGACACTGTTGATCACTGCGATCACCTGCTGGTCGTCTGGCGTTATCACGGGGCTGCCTGAGGCACCGGCACTGACCCCGGGGCAGTCGTTGACGCGTATGTTGCGCCAGACCCAGGGGTGCTCCAGGGCAAAGTCGGCGGGGTGCTCGGTACAGCTTGCCACGCGCAGGCCCTTGCCGATGCTGCCGGGTTCACCAATGACCACAACCGGTTTTTCTTTGGCCGGGTTGCTGCCCATGCGCAGCGGCATGATGCCTTGCGACATGACTTCATCGAGCGTGGCGTCCAGCTCAAGCAGTGCCAGGTCGGTGCCCTGCATGCTGTTCCACAGGCTGCGCTTGAGAGCGAAGGTCTTGCGCTGCTCCTGGGTGTCGATGAAGTAGTTGAAGGCGATGCTGCCGTGTGTCGGCTGGTCCTGGCCGATGCGGCCATTGCGCGTGTCCACGCAGTGGCCGCTGGTCAGGATGTAGGCGGGGCCGCTGTCGGTCGTGGGCGGGTTGTCGCGGCTGTCGATCAAGGTGGCGATGCACAGTCTGCCGTTGTCCATGGTCAATCGGCCGATTCCGCTCCAGTGCGCATGTTGCGCCTGGGCATTCAACACGGGGCTTGGTGTGCTTGCAGGTTCTGCCATGAGGGCTGCAGGGGCTAATGCACCGAGCAGGGCGGCGAGGCTCCAGGGAGATAGTGAGGGCATCAGTAGGCTCCGTTGTGGGGACACGCAGCAGCCTGTTCCGACAAGAGAGGGTGTGGGCGGTAGATATCGCGTGACCTGATGCAGGGGAGCGCGCTATTCGCGCGGCAAAGCATTATGTACCCCCCTGTGATATCGGCTGGCGCCGAGGCTATGGCTTCACTTCACAGCGAGCCTTGAGCATGTCTACTACCGCCGCGAGTCACCCACCCTATGACCTGAGCAGCGCAGTCGCTGCGCAGTTCGCCAATCGACCGACCTTGCGCCAAGTGCTCGACCGGCAGGTCATCAAGATAATGGTCGAGCAGTATCCGCTGCTCGCGATTCATCGCCCCGAGATGACCTCGGCACAGTCTCTCTCGCTGCTTTGCTCCTTGCCAGACAACACCTACCGTAACGAGCCGCTGATCGACCATCTGCTGCAGTTGGTGCTCGACGGAAAACGCGTGGATTTCACCAGCATGGGCGCTTATGCGCTGAGCCTGAATCGGTCCAGCCGCCTCTTCGCCATCAAATCGCCTTTCGAAACCAGTGATGGGGACCTGATCAAGCCTGAGAAGCTGGCCGGACCCCTCGAGAAGATGCTGCCCCTGTTACCCGACTACCTGCAGCAGGCGCAGATCGACTACTGGAATGGCGACGGTCAGGTCGACCGGGATCTCTGGTTGCAGCAGGTGCTGCGTGCCAGCCTGCTGCAAGGCCTGGAGGAGGCAGACCTGGAGCAGGCCGAGCGCGCCTGCCTGCGCCAACTGCTGTTGGGGAGCACTGATGACATCGGGGTACAGGCCGTTCGTGTGCAGATGCACTTGGGGGATCGACAAAGCAGTGAACTGTTGCCCGGTTTGCTGGTGACGACCCTGGACACGCAACCTCCGCTGGTCTTGTGGTGCCAACCGGATGGTGAGGTGCGTAGCTTCGATTCGCTCAGCGCCTTTGGCCAGGCGCTGCAACTGCAGATGGCGCGGCGCTGCGAGTTCGACCGTATGAGCTGGAGTGGTTTCACTGCGCAGGGCGATGCCTTTGCCCTGCAAAGCGGGCTGCTGCTGGAGGTCCTGCTCGAGCGTCAGGCGCGTGTGCGCTGGGGGGCGGGGGGGAGCGTCGCCGAGTTGGAGCGCCAGGTTGATGGTGCCTTTGACCCCTCGCAGTTTTTCGCCCAGCGCAGCAATGTGCCTGCCAAGCCGATGGCCTTGCAGCTCCCTGCAGGCATTGAGAGGGCCGGGCCTGGCGGGCAGGCCATCTATTTGCAGGCCATGCTCGATCTGACGCTGTTGCAGGGCAGTGCCGGTGGTGAGCGCGCCCTGGACGGGGTGGATGATCTGCGCACCTATGCAGCCCGTCGTCTTCGCGAGGAAATGCTTGCCGATCATCCGGTCGATGCCAACTATTTTGCCGAGGATCTGCTCCTGACCGTCGACACCTTCGTCAACGATGGTCATGGCCTGGGTTTCGGGCAAAAGATCGACAGCCGTATCGTGACCCTGACCGAGCTGGCTATCGGTCGCCTGGATGCTTCGCTGGGTGGCGTAGTGACGCACATCGCCCACCGTAACGAACAGTTGATCATGGATTGGATGAACGTCGATTACCTCCGTGAACTGGTCGCACGCGTCGATATCGGCGGTACCTACCCGACCTACGTCAACGACTTGCTTGCCGGTGCCACCGACAACGCCGAACGAATCGCCCGTTTCGGTCGCCAATGGCGTATCACCCTGATGTTCGATGCCGCTCGAGCGGTGGTGGTCAATCGCCTGGACGTGTCCACGTATGGTGCAGTGGCCCGCTTCTGTCGCGATGGTGACGCGCAAGCTGCCGGGGTGAGGATTGCGCCGATGGCCTTCAGGCGTTCACCGACCTCGAAGAAAGTCGATCGGGTGCATGGGTTCTATGTCATTGAGGTCGTCGAGTCCGGCCGGTGCGTGCTGTATTGTCCGCTGTATCCAAACACCGCTGTCCGTGTCGTCAAGGACGCCGATGTGTTGATGGGGGCAATCAGGACCCCCGGCAAGCTACAAAACCTGATGCTGATGTGGATGGACCAGAACGAGCGCCCAATCTACGACAACGGTGGATTCAAGGAACCTCACCTGCCGCACTGGGTGTTCGACCCCTTCAGCCCACCGGATAAGCCTGATCCTGCTCAACTGGCGCTGGAGTTCTGGGCGCAGGATATCGACCAAAGGATGTTCCAGGCGCGGCATCAGGTGCTGGTCGAGTTGGCCGATCGTTCGGCGGTGAGCAACAGCGAGTTGCGGTGGGGGGTCGTGATTGCGTTCGGTTGGGAGCTGCTCAATGCGGTGGTGCCAGTGCTGTCGGGGCCGGTGGTTTCGATCGCCTGGCTGTACATGGGCATCCGCAGCATGGCCAGCGATGTACAGGGGCTAGGCAGTGACAGCACAGGGGAGCGAATCCAGGCTGTGGTCGATCTGTTGAACAATACATTGATGGCGTTGATCCATCTGCAGATCCCCAAGAATACTGCGTTGGAGGCGCAGCGCGCTGTTACGTCGCTCGAGGAGCTGCCTCTGGCGCAGGACGTAGTGCTTCATGGGCTGCCGGAGCCTGAACACAAGCCTGTGGGGCGGGTGTGCGACTTGCACGGCACCACGCAGACGCATCTGGATTTTTCGTGGCGCGCGGCTGGCGGCCTCAACGGACTTTCGGCTTCTCAGCGCAGTCGCCTGAGCGAACTGGCGGTCGAGGTATCGCTGGCTGGCCACACGCCCGACACGCAAGGCGCAACGACGGGATTGACGGCGGTCGACGGCAAGTACTATGTCAAGCTGGGGCAAGAGGTCTATCAGGTAGTTCTCCATGACGGGACGGTGAGTATCGTGGGGTCTGATCTGACTGCAGGGCCTTGGCTGCACAACGATGGCAGTGGCTGGCGTATCGATACGCGGTTGCGCGGAGGCGGTGGGCGCGGGCGCAGCGCTGCGCAGGAGCGGCTTCGCCAAAAGATCGCCGCTACGATCAATAAGTCGCTGGAAGATGTGGACCATCATTTGCTCGAGGCAGAGCAGTCGATTCCTGAGTACCAGAGGCAAAACGCCAAGCTTGAGGAGCTGCGGACCAAGCTCGTCAAGGTGAAAGAAACACTCGACCAACCGCCTCCCACGGATCCGGACAACCTTTCCCGGTTCAACACGTTGACCGAACTGTACACCGCAAAACGCGATGCACTGCTGCGCGAGATGAACGGCCTGCGCCGGCAGCGTATCGAACTGGTGTATTCCATGTTCGAGCACTACGTCAACGCAGAGAACAGCATTGTCACGCTGCTTGATAACCCTAACTATACCCGCACGACCGCCCACGAAAGGGACCAGCGACAAACCCTCACGAATGTGCGTCGAGACCTGATCAGCTATGGCGTGTTCATCCTCGATGAAGCGGTGGCGGTGGGTAACTTCCATGAGTATGACCGGATTGCCAGCAGTTTGAGCGGGGCCACGCCGCAAGCCCGCGCAGCCCTCTATGTCAGGTGCCGGGAGTTGCTTGAGGGGCTGGTGCTGGACCAGCCAAGGATCATGGAGGTCTCCAGCCAGATGGATCGTGTGCTGGCGGTCAGCGATATCGGTATGGAGATCGAATCGAGCAGGGGCCGTGTCACCGTTGCGCAAGTCATCGCCGCTCGCAAGACGTCTACGGTCATGATCCGCTTCTTCCAGGCCATGAGCCTGGTCGAACTGGCCCTTCGCTTGAAAGAAGGAGCCACCAACCAGCATTACACGATCTTCCGTGACGCGATCGCCAGTTACCGTTTGCGTGTTGCCGCCAACTCCCACCATCTCTCGATGTTCTGCGAGCTGCCGATCGCCGAGCGCATCGAGGTGCTGCAAGGTGCCTGGGATGAGTACCTGGCAGCGATCCTCAACTGCGACCGCATCACCAAGCTGGGCAGACGTTTGGTCGATATCCAGCGCCTGGCATCCTACAGAGAGCAGATGGTGCTGTTGAAGACAATGGCAGGCGAGTCGCTGGTCGAAGCCATGCGTGAGCAGGCAGCCGGGCAAGCCCAGGCGCCGCGTCGTGCGGTTTATCCGCTGCGTGCATTGCAAGTGGCGCGCACCCATGCAGGCCAGACAGTGCTGGGTACCGAGGTCATGGTCGATGGGAAGTCGGAATTGCAGGTAAAGGGCGCGTTCAGCGCCCAGGTCCAACACCGTTTTCACAAGACAGGCGGTGCATGGTTCGAAGAGATCGCGAGCACAGCACCTGAGCCGCAATCGCGGGCCTCGACGCCGGAATCCGAGAGGAAAAGCCGTGAACTGGCTGAGGGCATACTGGCGCAGAACGAGAGCGTCATCGAACAGGCCAAGGCATTGGTGGCCAACGACGCGCAGGACAGCGGGTTGATCTCGATGCTCGATGCGCAGATCGCCGAGGTGCTGGACTTGCGCGAACAGTTGGCGGACGTGGATAGCACCGACAGCCTGCTGGGCCGCCTGGATGACGCTGTGATCCGGTTACGCGAGCAGAAGCGCGAATGCTTGGTCGAGCTTTATACCAAGACGCGCTATCCCGGTGCCCATGGGTTGAGCTTCCTCCATCAGCAAGGCTTGATCGCGGTCGAGTACGTGGGGCCGCGCAAGCCGGTTTCGGATGGTTTCCTGGATGAGTACCGCATCAACCTGCTCAAGTCGTCCGCTGACAGCAAGGGCCGACCCCTGTGGGCTGCGCACTTCCACTTCGCTGACTCCCAGGCGGCGCCCACCGCGTTCGGCAAGGGCCACCTGAAGCTCTGGAGCCAGCGCAAGATGGGCTATAGGGAGCAGATGAGGGCCGCGAGCGAGGGGCAGGTGCTGAGCATCTACCGGGGCAACCTGACCTACGCCCAGGCCAAGGACATCATTCCCTTCAACAGCCTGTAGGCGCTCTGAACGGCGCGCGGATCAACGGTTGCTGTATCGACCGTTGCGACCGTGCGCCGGCATGGCCTGGTTGCTGCGCTCGGCGATCATCTGGCGCAGTTCGATCAACTCGATGCCCTGGCGCTTGAGCCCGGGCATCTCTCGTTCGAGCACTTCGAGGGTTTGCGGGTAGGGGTGGCCGATCAGCACCGCCGAGCCTTGCTTGCGTGCAAGCTCGATGCCTTGGCGCAATTGAGCGGCGATGGCTTCGGGGGTGCGCACGTCATCCAGGAATACGTCCCGCGAGACATGCGCCAATCCGATCGCCTGGGCCTGGGCCGCCGCCACCGTGGCAGCGCTGGTGCGGCTGTCGACGAAGAACAGCTCGCGCTCCTGCAGGTTGCCCATCAACCAGGCCATGGCGTCGCGCTGTGCGGTCATGCGGCTGCCCATGTGGTTGTTGATGCCAGCGGCGAACGGCACCTTGAGCAGGGCTGCATCGAGCCTGCGGGCCAGTTCTTCGATGGGCAGGCCCGGGTGCCAGGCGTAGGGGCCGGTGGCCGGGTCCATGGGCATGTGCAGGATCACCGTACGCCCGGCCTTGTGGGCCTGGCGGGCGAAATCGGTGGCGTGCGGGGTGTCAGGCATGATCGCCAGGGTGACCGGACCGGGCAGGGCGAGGGTGCGGCTGTCGCGTTCGCTGTTCTGGCCCAGGTCGTCGATGATGATGCTCATGTAGGCCGGCGCCGCATGTGCGACACCGGCCATCAGGCAGAACAGCGTGAACAGCAGAAAACGCATGCAGGTATCAATCACCCTTGGTGATGTTCAAGCCCTTGAGCAGGCTGAGTGCCTGGCTGAGCTGGAAATCGTTGTCCTGCGGGCGCTCGGTACGCTTGCTGCTGCCGGTCGGGCGGTCGGCGCCGCCGTTGCCGTTGCCCAGGTGCCCTTGCAGGTCGGCTTCCTTGAAGTTGTCGGTGTCGGCTTCGGCCGTGAGCTTGGCCTGGCGTACTTCGATGTCCGGCACGATACCCTGTGCCTGGATCGATCGTCCGTTGGGGGTGAAGTACAGCGCGGTGGTGAGCTTCAGCGCACGGTCGTTGGCCAGTGGCAGCACGGTCTGTACCGAGCCCTTGCCGAAGCTGTCGGTGCCCATCAGCACGCCGCGTTTCTGATCCTGCAGGGCGCCGGCGACGATCTCCGAAGCCGAGGCGCTGCCGCCGTTGATCAGCACCACCAGCGGTACACCCTCGCTGGCGTCGGCCGGGTCGGCGGAGAAGCGCAGCTCGGAGTTGGCGATACGGCCCTTGGTGTAGACGATCAGGCCTTTGGTGAGGAAGTGGTCGGCCACTTCCACGGCCGACTGCAGGACGCCGCCGGGGTTGTTGCGCAGGTCCAGAACCAGGCCGCGCAGCTTCTTGCCGTTATCCTTGCGCAGCTTGGCCAACGCCTTGCCGACTTCTTCGCCGGTCTTGACCTGGAACTGGGTGATGCGGATATAGCCGTAGTCGTTCTCGAGCAGCTGGCTCTTCACGCTCTTGACCTGGATGACCGCGCGGGCCAGCGTCACATCGAATGGTGTTCCGCCATCGCGTACCAGGGTCAGGGTGATCTTCTGGCCGATCTTGCCGCGCATCTTGTCGACCGCTTCGGTCATGGTCTGGCCGCGGGTCGGGGCGCCGTTGATCTTGACGATCAGGTCGCCTGCCTCGATGCCGGCGCGTGATGCCGGGGTGTCGTCGATGGGTGAGACCACCTTGACGAAGCCGTCCTCCATGCCAACCTCGATGCCCAGGCCGCCGAACTCGCCGCTGGTGCTTTCCTGCAGCTCCTGGAAGTCTTCAGGGCCGAGGTAGGCCGAGTGCGGGTCGAGGTTGCTGAGCATGCCCTTGATGGCGTTTTCCAGCAGGGTCTTGTCGTCCACCGGCTCGACGTAGGCCGCCTTGATGCGGTCCATGACCTCGGCGAAGGTGCGCAGTTCGTCCAGCGGCAGCGGCGCCTTGGCCGTCACCTCGGTGGCCGGCACGGCAGCCGCCTTGGCGGGCTTGACCGGCTCTGCGGCACTGGCCAGAGGCGCGCCGACGACCAGGGCGATGGTCAGGGCCAGCGGGGTGAGGCGAGACGAGTGCAGCATGTCGAACGAACTCCTGATCCTGTAGGCGCTCCCGGGGGAGCATCGGTGCGGCCCGCTGTCGGGCCTTACCGTAAATGTTGCGGTGCCTAGCCTCGGCACCATTGCGCAGGGTCGGTGGGCCGACCCTGCTGGCGAATCGCGAAGTACAGACCTGCGCTGTCCTGGCCACCGCTGTCGCCGACGGTGGAAATGGCTTCGCCGGCCTTGACGATGTCGCCGGCGCTCTTGAGCAGGCTCTGGTTATGGCCGTACAGGCTGAGATAACCATTACCATGGTCGAGAATGACCAGAAGTCCAGCGCCGCGCAACCAGTCGGCGAACACCACGCGCCCGCCATGTACGGCGCGCACCTGGGTGCCGGCGCTGGCGCTGATCATCACGCCGTCCCACTTGGCGCGGGCATCACCGCCTCGCGTGTCGCCGAAGCGTGCCAGCAATCGACCATTGACTGGCCATGGAAGTTTTCCCCGGGCCGCAGAAAATGCACCGCCGTAGTTGGCGCCATCGCTGGACACCAGCGGGCCGAGCACGGTGCGGGCCTTTTTCGGTGGCGCTTGTGGCTCTTGCTGCTCGTCGCGGCGAGCGTCGGCCAGGGCCTGCTCCTTGCGCCGCTTCTCTTCTTCCTGCTTGGCCAGCAGCGCCTTCTGCCGCGCTTCCTCGGCTTCGCGGGCTTGGCGGGCGAGGGTTTCCTCGATGGTCTTGAGCACCTTGGCAAGGTCGGCCTGGTCCTGCTCGCGGGCCTGGAGCTTCTGGTCGCGATCCTTGACGTCGCTGTTGAGCTTGGCCAGTACCTGCTGGCGCTTTCTGCGCTCGGCCTCCAGTGCCTGGCGGCGGCTGTCGAGGTCGGCGCGCTGGGCCATCAGTTGTTCCTGCTGGCCGGAAATTTCCAGTTCGACATTGGCCAACTGGCGCAAGGTTTCGTTGAAGGTGCGCAGTTGCTCCAGGCGCGCCTTGCTCAGGTAGTCGTAGTACGTGAGGGTGCGGGCGAACTTCTCGGGATTCTGCTGGTTGAGCAACAGCTTGAGGTACTCCTCGCGACCGTTCTGGTAAGCGGAACGGGCCTGGATCGCGATCAGTCGTTGTTGTTCAACGCGGGCGCTCTGGAGTTTTTTTTTCTCGTGGTCAAGGCGCTCCAGCTCGCCCTCGGTCTTTTTTAGCTCTTGTTGCAGACCCTCCACCTGTTTCTCGAGATTGCCGATATCGGTCTCGGTGGACTTGAGGTCTTTCTGCACGCCGGCTTTCTCTTCCTGGAGCTTGCCCAGCATTTTCTTGAGCTCGGCGATGTCCTGGCGCGTGGCGTCCAGTTGTTGCTGGGTCTGCGCGCGCTCGTCGGCGAACGCCGGACTGAGCAGGCATGACAGGGCTAGGAGTATGAGGGCGCGGCGCATGGAATCGGGCGTACCAGGGATGGAGACTGGCCTAGTATGCCCGCCCGGGCGCGCAAAAAAAACGCCTCCCGGCGCCTCAAGGCAAGCGTTTGTCAGGAAAGTCCGGTGATGCATCGGACTAAACCCTGAAAAAACGGGAAACATACGTATCTGGTTACGTGAGTCTTGCTCGATACCATTGTGATTGGGCGTCCCCAAAGCCCGCCCGCCAATCGTTGTGTGAGACTCAAGCATGCCTACGCCCAAACGCTCCGCCCCCCCGCGCCGCTGGCTGTTGTGCGGCACCGTCCTGATCATGGCCGCAACATCCGTGCCCGCGCTGGCGGTGCAGGAGGATAGCTGGTACCTGCAGACCAGCGTCTACACCCGGCATTTCAATCCCAATCCCGAGCACAGCGAGCGTCAGGAACTGATCGGCCTGGAACGCAATCGTGCCGATGGCCTGTTGTACGGCGCGGCGACCTTTCGCAACTCGTATCGGCAGCGTTCGGTGTACGCATACGGCGGCAAGGCCTGGCACCATGAGCACTGGCCGGTGTATGCCAAGGTCAGCGCGGGCCTGCTGCATGGCTATCGCGGGGAGTACCGGGACAAGATTCCGCTCAATCGCTTCGGTGTCGCGCCCGTGATCATTCCATCGCTGGGCACGCGCCTGGGGCCTGTCGGCCTGGAGGCGGTGCTGCTGGGGACCAATGCAATGATGGTCAACGTCGGCTACCACTTCCGGTAGAACCTTCGAAAATGAAAAAGCCCGATGCCATGGCATCGGGCTTTTCTTTACAGCGCGGGCTCAGGCGTCGAGCAGAATCGACGTCCCGGTCATCTCCGCCGGCTTTTCCAGGCCCAGCAGCTTGAGCATGGTCGGTGCCACGTCGGCCAGCACGCCGCCCTCACGGACTTTGACGCTGCGCTTGCCGACATAGATGAACGGCACCGGCTCGGTGGTGTGGGCAGTGTGCGCCTGGCCAGTGGACTCGTCTTCCATCTGCTCGACGTTGCCGTGGTCGGCGGTGATCAGCGCTTCGCCACCCACCTTGTCCAGCGCCTGGACGATGCGCCCGACACAGCCATCCAGCGCTTCGACCGCCTTGACCGCAGCGCTGAACACGCCGGTGTGCCCGACCATGTCGCCGTTGGCGTAGTTGACCACGATCACGTCGTAACGCTGTTGCTCGATGGCCTCGACGATACGGTCGGTCACTTCCGGTGCGCTCATTTCGGGCTGCAGGTCGTAGGTGGCGACTTTCGGCGACGGAATGAGGATGCGCTCTTCGCCTTCGAAGGGTTCTTCACGCCCGCCGGAGAAGAAGAAGGTCACGTGGGCGTACTTTTCGGTCTCGGCGATGCGCAGCTGGGTCTTGCCGTTCTTGGCCAGGTACTCGCCCAGCACATTGTTCAGGCTGGCTGGGGCGAAGGCGGCAGGGGCGGGGATCTTCGCCGAATACTGGGTCAGGCCGATGTAGGCCGCGAGCTTCGGCAGGCGCGCGCGCGGGAACTCGTTGAAGTCGGCCTCGACGAACACCCGCGACAGTTCGCGGGCGCGGTCGGCGCGGAAGTTCATGAAGATCACCGCGTCGCCGTCTTCGACCTTGACCGCCTCGCCGATGCGGGTGGCCTTGACGAATTCGTCGCTCTCATCACGTGCATAGGCTGCTTCCAGCCCAGCCACGGCGCTATCGGCGCTGTACTCGGCGGTGCTGTCGACGATCAGGTTGTAGGCAGCGCTGACGCGGTCCCAGCGGTTGTCACGGTCCATCGCGTAATAACGGCCGATCAGGCTGGCGATGCGGCCCTTGCCCAGCTTGGCGAAGGTCGCATCGAGCAGTTCGATGGACGACTGGGCGCTGCGCGGAGGGGTGTCGCGACCGTCGAGGAAGGCGTGCAGGTAGATTTTCTCGGCGCCACGCTGCGCGGCCAGTTCGGCCATGGCGACGATATGGTCCTGGTGGCTGTGCACGCCGCCGTCGGAGAGCAGGCCCAGCAGGTGCACGGCCTTGCCGGCGGCAACTGCCTTGTCCACGGCGCCGGTGAGTACCGGGTTTTCGAAGAACTCGCCGTCGCGGATGGCCTTGGTGACCCGGGTGAAGTCCTGGTACACCACACGGCCGGCGCCGAGGTTCATGTGACCGACTTCGGAGTTGCCCATCTGCCCGTCCGGCAGGCCGACATCCATGCCGGAACCGGAGATCAGGCCATGCGGCTGGGTGGCGCGCAGGCGGTCATAGACCGGTGTGTTGGCGGCGTAGATGGCATTGTATTCGGGGCTTTCGCTGTGACCGAAACCATCCAGGATGATCAGGACCAGGGGCTTGGGCGTGCTCGTCATCAATCAAACTCACGGTTGTTCAAAGATGATAAAGACACGCATTTTAGGGCAAATCGGCCAGCGACGGCGAATATTCGTCGGTTCGCACGACCAGCGTCCCGACGGGTTGCAGATGAAGGCTGGTTCCGAGCCGGCCCGGCGGGCTTTGGCGGGCATGGGTGGCTGTGTATACTGGCCGGCATTTTCAATCGCCTGGAACACCCCTGATGGTTGCTCACTTGATTCAATTCGCGACAGATCACTTCATCCTGGTTGCGATCTTCTTCGTCCTGCTGATCCTGCTGCTGGTCAATGAAATCCGCCGCGGCGGCCAGAGCCTGAGCAACGGCCAGCTGACCGCGCTGGTCAACGCCGAGAAGGGCGTGGTGATCGATATCCGTCCAAGCAAGGAATACTCCGCCGGCCACATCGTCGGGGCGCTGAACATTCCGCAGGACAAAGTCGTCGGCCGCATTGCCGAGCTGGAAAAGCACAAAGAAAAGACCCTGATCATCGTCGATGCGATGGGCCAGCAGTCCGGCACCGTCTGCCGTGAGCTGCTCAAGGCTGGCTTCACCGCTGCCAAGCTCAGCGGTGGCGTGTCCAGCTGGAAAGCCGATAACCTGCCCCTGGTGAAGTGATATGAAGCCCGTCATCGTCTACTCCAGCGACTACTGCCCCTACTGCATGCGCGCCAAGCAGCTGCTGGCAAGCAAGCAGGTGGCGTTCGAGGAAATCCGCGTCGACGGCAAGCCGCAGCTGCGCGCCGAGATGGCGCAGAAGGCCGGGCGTACCTCGGTGCCGCAGATCTGGATCGGCAGCACCCACGTTGGCGGTTGCGATGACTTGTTTGCGCTGGAGCGCTCGGGCAAGCTCGACGCCCTGCTCGAGGCCTGATTCACGCCTCTTTCAACCATTTTCAGAAAAGGATCTGCCATGACTGACCAACAGAACAACGGCGCCGCCGAAGAGAACAATCCACAATTCTCCCTGCAGCGCATCTACGTGCGTGACCTGTCGTTCGAGGCCCCGAAAAGCCCGCAGATCTTCCGCCAGCAGTGGGAACCGAGCGTCGCGCTGGACCTGAACACTCGTCAGAAGGCCCTGGAAGGCGACTTCCACGAAGTCGTGCTGACCCTGTCGGTTACCGTCAAGAACGGTGAAGAAGTCGCCTTCATCGCTGAAGTTCAGCAGGCAGGCATCTTCCTGATCTCGGGCCTGGACGCGGCGTCGATGAGCCACACCCTGGGTGCGTTCTGCCCGAACATCCTGTTCCCGTATGCGCGTGAAACCCTCGACAGCCTGGTCACCCGCGGCTCGTTCCCGGCGCTGATGCTGTCGCCTGTGAACTTCGATGCCCTGTACGCCCAAGAGCTGCAGCGCATGCAGGAAGCTGGCGAAGCGCCTTCCCTGCAGTAATCGTTTTCGCGCGACACAAAAAAACCCTCGGGATCGACCCGAGGGTTTTTTTATGGGCGCACGCTGAGTTTCAGCCGAACTGCTTCTGCTGTTGCTGCTGCTTGGCCACCGCCTCCGACGCTGCCACGTAGGCGTCCTGGAACTCGTCGCTTTCCAGCCAGGCCATGGTGGCCGCTTCATCAGCGCCATCGAGCCAGGCGCGGTAAGCGGTAAACACCAGGACGATGTAGTCGGTGGCGTGCTCTTCCTTGTGCCCCTTGAGCACCAGCGCCAGCAATGGATCGACCAGGAACACCGAGATCATCGCCACCAGGCCGGTTTCCTGTGCTTCCTTCATCTTCTTGAACAGCGCGTCATAGCTGCCGGATTCCATGGCCTTGCTGTACACCTGCTCGACGCTGGTGCTCTCGCCCGCGCTGGCCTTGACCGCCTGGCCGCCGCGGACCATGCGGTTCTGCTTGGCCTTGGAGGCGGCGCGCTTGGCGCGTTTCTGTTGCTTGGTGTTGGAGGCCATGGGTGAATCCTTGGGGGTGTCCGAAAAAACGCGTATTGAAGCCTAGTTGGCGCGCTTCTGGATAGAGCCCATCGGTCAGAAGCTGTAGGTGCCTGTCACCACCAGGCTGCGCGGATCGCCGAACTGGATCTGCGCGGCGCTGGTCGCCGAGCTGTAGTAGGTCTTGTCGGTGATGTTGTTCAGCGCGGCGCGTACGTCCCAGTCGTGGGTGCGGAACCCGGCCAGCGCATCCCAGCGACCGTAGCCTGGCAGCACCGTGGTGTTCTGGTTGTCGGCATAGCGATCGCCGACCAGGGTCAGGCCGGTTTCGGCGTACCAGCCCAGCTCCGGCTTCCAGGTCACGAACAGGCTGGCGTTGCGTCGCGCCACGTTGTTTACCCGGTTGCCTTCCAGGCCGCCGTTGTCCTTGGCGATGATGGCATCCTGCACGCCGATGCCGCCGCGCACGTACCAGTTGCCGACCACATTGCCCTGGGCCGTCAGCTCGATGCCTCGCGAGCGTTGCAGGCCGGTGAGGATGGTGATGCCTGGGTTGTCCGGATCGGTGGTGCGGCGGTTGTAGAGCTCCAGCTCGTAGACGGCAAGGGTGGTGCTCAGGCGCTCGTCGAACCAGTCGCTCTTGACCCCGATTTCCTTCTGGCGGGTGTTCTCCGGAGCGGTTTCGTTGGTGTTGCCGGCAGCGCCGGGGGTGATGCCGATCAGGCCGCCGCCGACCGGGGAATAGGTCTTGCTCCAGGAGGCGTAGAACGAATGCTCCTGCCAGGGCGAATAGACCACGCCCAGGCGCGGGCTGGTGCTGTTGTCGTCCTGCTTCTCGGAAATGCCCCGCAGCTTGTTGGTGGTTTCCACCTCGAACTGGTCGAAGCGCACGCCCGCGAGGATCTGCCATTGGTCGTTGAGGCGGATCTGGTCCTGCAGGTAGACGCCACGGCTGTCGACCACGGTGTGGTTGTAGCTCGAAGGCACCATCGGGCCATTGTGCTGCAGGCGTCGGTTGGGATTGTTCAGGTTCAGCGGTGGTACTGCCTGGCCACCGGCGTTCGCCGCCAGGGCGGTGTACAGGCGCGGGTCGCGGCGCTGGTTACCGAACTCCAGACCCAGCAGCAGCTTGTGCTCCAGACCCCAGGTGCTGACATCACCCTCGGCCTCGAGGTTGTTGAACAGGTTGCGGGTGTTCAAGTCCTGCTGCCAGCGCTGGCGGGTCACCAGGTTGGTGCTCGGGGTGTAGCCGGTGAGGTAGGTGTTGTCGAAATCGCTGTCGAGCTTGAACAGGCTCAGCGTGTGGCGCAGTTGCCAGTTGTCGCTGAGTTGGTAGTTCAGGCGCGAGCGCAGCGATTGCGACTTGTCATCGATGAAGTCGCGCTGCGTGTCGCCATAGGTGGTGCTGCGCCCGACATCTGCCGGACGGCCGCCGACACCCGGAATGCCGCGATCCGGGGTGCGGTTGTAGCGGCTGTATTCGTACTGCACCAACCAGTTCAGGTCGGGGCTCAGTTGCCAGCTCAGCGACGGGGCGAACAGTTGGCGGTTGCCATCGACCCCATCGCGGAAACTGTTGTTGTCCTGATTGCCCATGTTCAGGCGCACGCTGATGTCGTCGTTGAGGTCGGCACTGAGGTCGGCGTACAGGCTGCGCAGGTCCTCGCTGCCGCCCTGGGCTTCGAGGGTCGAGCGCAGGCCATGCTCCGGCGCCTTGCTCACCCGGTTGACGATGCCACCCTGGCTGCCGCGGCCATAGAGCACCGCTGCCGGGCCCTTGAGCACCTCGATGCGCTCGATGTTGTGCAGGTCGCGCACGTACTGGCTGTCATCACGCACGCCGTCCAGATAGAAGTCGTTGCTGGCGTCGAAGCCGCGTATGCGCAGGCTGTCGAAGCGAGTGTCGGCACCGCTGCTGACGTTGGGGATGCCCTCCAGTGCCTTGCCCAGGCTGTTGGTGCCGTAGTCCAGGACGTTGGCGGTCTTGACCGTGTCGATGGCCTGCGGGACGTAGCGCACCGGGGTCGAGGTGCGGGTGGCGGTGCTGACGTCCTTGACCCGCGGGTTATCGCGCTCGCGTTCGCTTTCGGCGGTGACCGAGAGTTCAGGCAGGGTCGTGGTGGCAGCGCTGGCAAGGCCTGCGCTGAACATCAGCGACAGGCCCAGGGACAGGGGAGACAAGCGGCAGGGGGCAAGCATCGGCAGGCATCCAGCAGAGGTTGTTGTGAAAAGGATGCGAATGTTAATGCTTGCTATTTGCTCTTGCCTGCCTATTTGTAAAGATGAAGATTTACGAATGTATCAATTTGTAACTGGTAATTATTCGCTTTTATGCGCGTGTTTTTGTCAAGTCAACCAAGAGTAGGCTGTCTGTACGAAAGTACAGAAAAGAGAGGGAATAACTGTCTGTTCTGCGATTCAGCACAGATTTGCACCAGCTCTAGCCTTTAATTTGGTTATATCAACCTTCATTTCACGTTTTTTTGACATTGCGAAGCACACGCGGCTAGGATTCGGCCTCTACGCCTGCCGGCCATCAGTTGGCCGAGCGCCGGACGAAGCCCGCTACCTGCAAAAGGAGCGGGGTTTTCAGTTTGGATACAAGCGTCGAACCTACGAAGGGGCGTTGGTTCCTGGCGTTTTAGGTAGCAGAGCGTTCTGATTCGGTAATAAGGAAAACAACATGTTGAATACAAGGATCAGCCTGGTAGCGCTGGCACTCATCGCCGCCACTCAGGCCCAGGCCAACGACCAGGCCGAAAGCAAGGGCTTCATCGAGGACAGCCACGCCAACGTCCTCCTGCGCAACGCCTTCATCAACCGTGACAAGAAGCACCACACCAACGACCAGTCCCAGTGGGGCCAGGGCGTGATCGCCAACTTCTCCTCCGGCTTCACCCAAGGCACCGTGGGTGTCGGTGTCGACGCCTTCGGCCTGTACGCCGTGCGTCTGGATGGTGGCAAGGGTCGTAACGGCGGCGCCGGTATCGACTTCTTCAAGCGTGAGAACACCGTCGATGCCGACGGCCGCAGCTCCGCAGCCAACGACCTGGCCCGTGGCGGCGCGGCGATCAAGTTCCGCATCTCCAACACCGTGCTGAAGTACGGTGACCAGATGCCGGCTCTTCCGGTTCTGCAGTACGACGATTCGCGTCTGCTGCCAGAAAGCTTCACCGGCGCCCTGCTGACCTCCAAGGAGATCAAGGGGCTGGAACTGAACGCGGGTCGCTTCACCCAGGAAGCGCGCAAGAGCGCCCAGGGCCGTGACAGCGGCGCACTGAAGTCGATCAACGTCTTCGGTGGTAGCTACAAGTTCACCGAAAACTTCACCGCGTCGCTGTACACCGCCGACAACGAAGACGTGATGCGCAAGCATTACCTGGGCCTGAACTACGTCTTCCCGATTGCGGCCGACCAGTCCCTGACCCTGGACTTCAACGGCTACAAGTCGAGCCTGAACAAGCAGTTCGTCCAGCGCGCCGAACTGAACGGCGACAGCAACACCATCTGGAGCCTGGCGGCCACCTACGCCTTCGGCCCACACTCGATCACCCTGGCGCACCAGCGCAACACCGGCAGCACCGGCTACAACTATGGCGGTTACAAGAACCAGCCATGGGGCGTGGGTGACGGCGGTTCGACCATCTACCTGGCCAACTCGTACTGGTCCGACTTCAACGCCGAAGACGAGCGTTCCTGGCAGCTGGGCTACGGTCTGGACTTCGGTGCCTTCGGCATCCCGGGCCTGACCTACAAGATCGCTTACGTGGTGGGTGACAACATCAACACCCGCAACCTGAGCAATCCTCAGGGCTTCGGCGAAGGCAAGGAGCGCGAAATCTTCAACCAGCTGCGTTACGTGGTTCAGGAAGGTCCAGCCAAGGACCTGTCGGTCAAGCTGCGCGGTTCGTGGGTTCGCACCAACAACGCCGTCCAGCAGAACGGCTACAACGACGACGGCAACGAAGTTCGCGTGTTCGTCGAATACCCGATCAGCATCTTCTGATACTGATCTGGCGTAACGAAACAGCCCCGGCATTTGCCGGGGCTGTTTCGTTTCAAGGCTATTGCGCCAAAAGTTGCGGATAGTCGCCGAACCAATATTCCATTGCGACGGCGTCCACGCCGTTTGCCCCGGTCCAGAAATCCACCGGATAGCTCCAGTCCGACGAGCGCGAGCTGCTCGGCGCCAGACCCTGATTGGTGAAACGCTGCAAAACGCGCGGTTCCAGTTCCTATTCTGCTGTCACGTGATTGGTGATTTTCAGTGACCTCAAGTACAACACTCCAGGCGGCCTGTGAGCCATCAGGACCTTCAATCGGGGAGGTGATGACGTAGCAGGGTTGGTTGAGGGGCAACTGGGTTTTACCGCCGTCACTTACATTTCGCCAGTATATGATTACATGAACAGGCCTGTTCAATGATGTTGCTCGGCTGAAAAGTAATGCTCGATCGGCAATCCTGCACTTTCAAATTCAAACAGGACTTTCCACGTGAATGCGGTGGCCCAGCGATCAATCATCTCTCGTGCTTCATAACGATTTTCAGTGGTGCAGGTCAGTGAGAAAATAGACGTTTTCTTTTTACCTTTGTACACATTTATCGAAGCCTGGTACTCGATCATGCGTTCTTCATCCGGTGCTCTGCACCAGATGTCCAAAGTGGCGGAAATAGGGACGCCGCTATCGAGTGTTCGCTCACTGCTCGCCATGAATATGTTATCGGCGAAAAAATTCTGTGTGACCAGAAAGCGCACATGCTCATCGTCGATTGTTTCCAGAATGTCAGGGCCGATATCGACGAAGTCATTTTTCGAGATCGACCAACCGGTAGGGATACGCAGAGCCATCAGTGCGTGTTGCTGCACAATCGTTTGGATGATGTTCATATTTTTATTTCAGATAGCTGATGTGGTCTGCCTGCGAGATCGGATGCCCATGGAATTCGGGCAAACAACGCGGTACGGCAGGACCGCTACAACGACGACGGCAACGAAGCTCCCATGTTCGTCGAGTACCCGACCGACATCTTCTGATACTGAGCTTGCTGATGCCCGAATTGCGCAGATAGATCTTGGCCGACTTGAGGGCGTTCAGGTGGGCGTCCCCCTGGCGTCAAACTCGAGGCGCGCTACGGCCCGTCGTCCCTCGTAGACTTCCAGCGTACTGCCAGGGCATAACAGGTCCCTGGGGGCATTGGGGGCAAGGAAGCGCGCGGTTCCGGTTCCTATTCTGCTGTCACGTGATTGGTGATTCTTCGTGACCTCAAGTACAACACTCCAGGCCGCCCGTGAGCCGTCAGGGCCTTCAATCGGAGCGGTGATGACGTAGTAGGGGTGGTTGAGGGGAAGCTGGGCCTTACCGCCGTCACTTACATTTCGCCAGTATATGGTTACGTGAACAGGTCTGTTCATTGGTTGATCACTTTCCACAAGAGATACCCCGCGTCCAACGTGGCTTGATGCGAGCACGATTCAAATCTGCAATTTCTATGTATCTGGCTTTGCCAATACTGTCCAAATTGCTGGAGGAGAACGCTGCATTGGCAAGTTTGTCAGGAACCTTGACCTGAACGATTTTGAAGTCTCCGCCGTGGCCCATCGTCTTACCCCATGTCACAGCATCTTTGTATGACTCAGCAAACCATTTTCCTTCCATGGTGCCATTCGATGTCCACGTGCCGGTTCGCATAAGTCCGTTATATTCTTCCATGCTCATGGAGCGGTAGAGGACAGTCTCCCACCCTAGCGGGTCAATCCACATAAACGGATTGGGAGCATAGCGGTAAAGGTTCCACCCCCCCGCCAACCCTATCGGATCCGGCTGGGTAAAGCGTCCGATGTCGGGATCATAGAATCTGAAGGTGTTGTAATGCAGTCCTGTCTCACGGTCCAGGTACTGGCCTTGGAACCTCAGGTTCTGCTCCATGCCCTGGTCTGGGTTGCAGCGCTCGGCGGCAGTGTTGCCCCACACCCGATAGGTAGCTTCCCATTGGGTCTGTCCATCTTCGTCGGTCTGACGATATGGCAGACCGTTGAGGTGGTTGTGAAAATGCAGTACGCGTTGATGGGCGCCGTTCCCATCGACGCGTGCAAGGGGTTCGTGGCCAGATTCTGCATACAGGTACAGACTGTTTCGACCGTTGCGGCGCTCATGCAGCAGACGCAGGCCATCCCACAGGAAGTCGGTTCTTCCCAGCAGAAGGCCGCGTACATCGTATTGTTCCTTGGCAACGCGTCTGCCTAGTGGGTCGTAGTGCATCCTTACGCAGGTTTCTCGACCGGCATGCAGGGTGCGGACTTCCACCAGTCTGTGCTCAGCGTCGTAGCGAAAGCGTTGGACGCCTCTTGCGCTGCTGACCTTTTCAATCAGGCGCCCGAAGCCGTCGTAGCGATAGCGCTTGTCCTGATACTTCAGCAGTTGGTTGTACTGAACCGAAGAGTTGTTGATTCCGTCGAGCAGGTTTGCGGCGGGGTCGTAGTTGAACTGTTCTTGACGACCACCAGATGAGGCATAGCTTGAGCGCACCCTGGCTGTAACGTCGTAGGCAATGGTCTCAAGCGTGTTGCCTGTCGTGTGAAACTCCTCCACCTGGATCAGATTGTCGGCGCCGTCATAGCTGTAGTGCCGACGTGCGTTAGCCAAAGTGGCGGATGTCGGATCGCTTGCGTGATTGCCACGGCTGCGAAGCCGACCCAGTTGGTCGTAATCGCTGCGGTACAGCAGGCGTCCCTGGGTACGATTGATTTCTCGATGCAGCCGATCGCGCTCGAAGTCGGCGATGACGTGCCCATCGAGGTTCAGTTGATGCAGATGACCCGAGCCATACATCAAGCGGTTGATCGAACGACCATCGGGAAGAATGAGCCTGGTCTGATTACCCAGCTCGTCGTAGGAATAGCCAAGTGTGCCATGTGGTGTGTGCTCCTCGAGCACATGCCCCAGCTTGTCATAGACATAGCTCAGCGTCTGGGAGTTGCCGTCCAGGGCAATGGTCTGCACCGCGAGCAACTGGTCCAAGGCATCAAACCGGTACTCCGTGCGGCCATCGGAGGTGATCTTGGCCACGAGCCGACCGATGGCATCGCGTTCGAGCTGGTGGGCGACAGGAGTATCGGGGCTCTCTGGCGCTGGGTGGAACACCAGCCGTATCAGATTGCCCAGAGCGTCATAGCTATAGGTCTTGTGACTACCCCCCAGATCGCGTTGCATTGCCAGGCGGTCACACGCGTCCCAGGAGAATCGATAAGCTTCGCCGTTTTCGTTGACGAGCTCTACCAGTCGGCCGTAGTGATCGTACTCGAAACGCACGCTACGGCCGGCCGCGTCAACTTGGCGGCTGAGCTGTCCGCGTGCTGTGTATGAGTAGCGCGTGGTATGGCCAGTCGCGTTCACATGGGCAATCAGGGCGCCATCGGCTGCACGCTGGTACTGCTCGTGCGTACCGTCTGGCCGAGTGATGGACTGCAACCTGCCTTGTGCGTCATGGCTGTATCGAGTCGTGCAGCCCTCTGCATCCGTCACCTGTGCTAGATGGCCGCGGTGGTCGTAGCTGTAATGAGTAACGGAACCCGTGCAATCGACTGTCTCGATGACTTGATCCAGGTCGTTCCACCGCTGTGATCTTGTTTTTCCCGCAGCGTCGACCATCTCGACCATCCTGCCGTGAGGGTCATGGCGAAACCGCGTCAGATGTCCTTCAGGGTCTTCTTCACGGGTGCAGTTGCCACGCGGGTCATAGCGGTATTTCCAGCGATTCCCAGCGCGGTCGACTTGCTCTCTGGGTAGCGCCCAATGTTCCAGCCAATACGTGGATTCGCTGCGCCCGAGCGGATCCACCGTCTCGGTCAGGTTGCCGGATTCATCATAGAAGTATTGCCAGCGTCCGCCTTGAGGGTCTACCGCGCCCAACAGCTGACGTTCATCGTTCCATTCGAAATGCCAGGTGTTCGCCAGGGCGTCGGTGTGTTCCACGACTTGATACTGGTTGTTCCAGCGATGCGTATGAGTGCGTTGTAGGCTGTCCGTAACATGGGTCAGCCCGGCGATCAGGTCGTAGGAAAACTGGTATTGATCACCCTCGGAAGTCCAGTGCCGACAGACGCGCCATTCATCGCCGAGGGCTTGCCACTCATAGTGACAACGTAATCCCGAGGCGTTCCGGTGTTCAATCAGCCGTCGGTGTTCACCATAGACGAAAAGCCGCTGCACTTGGCCGCTGCCATCCCTGACTTCAGCCAGCTCCCCGAACGCGTCGTAGTCATAGACAACCAGCGGTTCGTTGCTCCCGTCACTGTACACGCGAACAATCTGGGCGACGCGAGAGGGCCATCGGGAGCTATAGCGCAATTCCATTCTGGTAGCGCCGTACGTGTCATCGAGCCCGATCAGGCGACCATGCTCGTCGTACCGAAGGTGCACCCGATTGTCATTGCGGTCACCCAACAGGCGCAGGCGCAGGCGTTGGGGATCTATTGGGGAGGGTTCGAATAATCGATAGAGGCCGTCCATATCCTCGATCAACAACTCGCCATCAGCCGCGCGTCTTACGCTCAAACCTTCGCCGGCACTGAATACTGCGTCTCCTGGGGGGATCGTGCCCATATCGATGATCCGCGCCTGCTCATCCGTGTACAGCAGGCGTTCTCCGTCATCCGAATCGGCGATCAGGTTCACGCAAACTTCGTAGGGAACGCTCCAACCTCTGCCGAGCAAACCGTCCTGGCGTTCGTCCAGACTGCTATAGAAGCGCTGCCAGACCAGTGGCATCAGCGCCGGTAGTGTGAAGTCCAGCTCCTGCTCGCCGCTCAACACTTTCGCGCCAGTGGCTGCATGCACCGGGTTGGGTGCACCGGTTATGGCACGTGTGAGTGCCCCCGTCACCTGGCTACTGACGACACTCGCGGCGCCACCGAGCAGCATGCAGCCAAACTTGCTGTAGAACTTGCCCCCACGGCCACGCAACATCATCAGCGCGGTGATGGCCAAGCCTATGCCTGGCGTCTTGCCGCTGCGGATCTCTCGTACGACGATTTTCTCGCCACCAATGCGCACGTTGTCCGATATCAGGCCGGAGTCGACGATCACCGCGTCGCAGGTGCTGCGATCGCCACTGCGCGCCGCTGGTTGGCCATTGATGCTGACCTTGGCAGAGCCCTCGGCGATATATTGGGGAGGCATCGCCGGATGCTTGGTGCACAGCACCTTGTCATCGTCCGCAGGTTCGGTGTTCGGGGCTGGCGAGGCTACGGTAGGCCGCCACATTTGCGAGAAGAACGCCTTCGTCATGTCGAGGAAGGTTTGCTCTTGCTCTTCTTCTCCTTCATCAGCCTGGCCAGCGGCAGGAGGAGGCAACACCACACCTGCAGCCCGGGCTGCAGGTTTTGAGTTTATGTAGGTATTTTGCGAACCACTGGCAATGTGGGCCTGCACTGTCGGTGGAAAAAGCGCGTTACCTATACCTTCGCAGAACCGACTCAGTGCGGTGTCAGCTCCGGTGCTCGCCATTGCCACGCCGACCACCACCCCCACGACCGCGCCCAGCACAACGCAGCCCAGACCACCGGTAGCAGCAGTGATGCCAAGCGCAGCCCCGACCGCAGCCGTGGCCAAGGCCCCGATGGCGATGGTGGCGGCGACTTCGAGTACACCGCCGACGATGTCGGCCATCATCGAGGTGTGCATCAGTGCGTCGCCTTCGCGCGCAGCCCAGAGTGCGTCGGACATGGTTGTCGTTCAGCCGAGGTTGTCGAAGTCGAGCGACTGTTTGAGAGCCGCCCAGTGCGCCGTTTCCTCCTCACCCAATGGCTGCGGCTTCACGTAGCTCAGGGCGAACATCTTGCGCGAGCCCGGCAGCAACAGCGCCAGTTGATATTGGTAAACCTTCTCTTTGCCCTTGGTGAACTGGCTCTGCAACTCGATGCCTTCCAGTTTTCCATCTGCTCCCAGCTTCACCGGCCGGGGGGGCTGCAAGCGCAGATCCAGCACCTGCTGGCGCAATCGCTGGATCTGGTCGTCGAAGTTGCTTTGCAACGTTTCCCCTTCGTTCAACAGGCTGCGGCTGACTACCAGTGAGGTGCCCAGTGTCTCGAAACGCAGGATGTTGATGCTGGTATCTCGCACCTGATCGGTCGGAAGGTCGAAGCGAAATTCGTTGAGGCGATAGTTCATGATTCGGGTGTCCGTCATTGGCGCGGGAATTTGTCGCTGACCCGACCGTCGATGCTGCCTTTGTCACCATGGCTGCCCGGTGTGGTGCCTGCTGCTCCACCGATGTTCAGGTCGAGCGTGCCGTTGGGGGTATTGATCTGTGCATGTTCGCTGGCGTTGATGTTCAGGCGTACGCCTGTGAGATTGATGTGACCGTTGGCGTTGAGCTCCAGCACACTGTCGCCGCACACCAGACGCAACTTTTCCCCGGCCTCCATCAGGTAGGTGGTGCTGATGCTGTCGGTCTTGCTGGCGCCAACCAGCAAGGTATCGTGATGGCGTACTGCGCGTACTCGATCCTGGCCTATGGTCACCATCTCCACCATTCCGACGCTCTTGGTCCGGCTTATGCCCACCGACAACGTTTCGTTCTGCTCCACCACCGTGTCCATGTTGCGCTCGGCATGCACATACAACTGCTCCTGCCCGCGCTTGTCCTCCATGCGGATCTCGTTGAAGTTGGCCGGGCTGCCGCCTTTGCTCGAACGGCTCTTCATGCCGCTTTGGGTGGCGTTGCCGGGCAGGTCGTAGGGCACGGCCTGCTCGGCGTTGTACACCCGGCCAGTGATGATCGGTCGGTCGGGGTCGCCTTCGAGAAAGCTGACGATCACTTCCTGGCCGATCCGCGGGATCTGCATCGAGCCCCAGTTCTTGCCGGCCCAGGCCTGGGACACGCGGATCCAGCACGAGCTGTTCTCGTTGGACTGGTCGTGGCGGTCCCAGTGGAAGTGCACCTTCACCCGACCGTACTGGTCGGTCCAGATCTCCTCGCCGGCCGGGCCAACCACCACGGCAGTCTGCGGGCCCTTGACCAGCGGGCGCAGGGTGCTCGAGACCGGCCGGTAGCTCTGCTGGGCGTCGATGCAGCTCAGGTTGCTCTCGAACTGCGCCGAGCCGCTGCCGCCGCCGGTTTCGAGGCGCTCCTGCACCACGTAGTAGCGGGCCGCGACGATCAGGTACTCGCGGTTCTGGTCCTGGCGGGAGAAGCCGCTGAGGCTGAACAGATGACCACTGCCAAGACCACGGGCGTTGCCGCGCAGCTCCACGCGTTCATGCAGGCTCTGCAGCGACTCGAGACGGGTGCGCGCATAGTGCTCGCCATCCTGGGTCTGCTCATAGGCGCCGGGGTAGTCGTACAGCGGGTAGTCGCCGGCCTGGTGCGGGCGTGGCATGGCCGAGCGCACGTCGATCCGTGCGCTGGGGCGCTGGAAATCGTAGTCGTTGAGTTCCAGCGAGCCGGGCTGAACCTCCTGCGCCAGGTGCCAGTCGTTGATGTGGTCGCGCTCGCGGTGCTGGCCGTCGGGCGGATAGAACGGCACCGACTCGTAGCCCGGCGCCTTCTGGTGCGCGCCATAGGCGTCGGCCATCACCAGGACGTGGCGTTCTTGTTCATGACGGAAGAAGTAGTAGATGCCTTCTTCTTCCATCAGCCGGCTGACGAAGTCGAAGCTGGTCTCGCGGTATTGCACGCAGTACTCGCGCTCGCGATAGCTGCGGCTCAGGGCGTCCTCGAAGTCCGAGAACCCCAGGTCGCGGAACACCTGCTTGATGATCTGCGGTGCGCTCAGGTGCTGGAAGATCCGGCAGTCGCTGGTGCGTGTCAGCAGCCACAGCCAGGGCCGCAAGGTGACGCGGTAGCTGGCGAACTGCCCGCGATCGACCGATTGGCTGCAGCGCGCGACGATGCCATGAAAGTGGCGCGAGCCCCCGCCGCTCATCTGCAGCGACAGACTCATGGGTTTGCCCAGCAGCTGGTTGAGGTCGATGGCCGCGTCGTCGCTGGTCAACTGCAGCTCGTAGTCGAACAGGCGGCCGAGCTCTTCGCTGCCGCCCATCTCGCTGAGGATCAGCACGTTCGGCCCCAGGGGGCTGTTGATCTGCGCCAGGCGCGTCAGTTGCGTGAACAGCATGGGTGATCCTGTTTGCGCGGCGCTCAACCGGCCGCGCTGAAGTCATAGTGCAGTTCGTTGTCGCGCGCGCCGATGCTGACGCTGGCCAGCGGCTTGCCTTCGAGCAGACGGATGAGGAACTCGCGGCTCATGTCCGGCAGCAGGCCGTTGGTCAGGATCGCGTCGATCATTCGCCCGCCGCTCTCGGTCTCGGTGCAGCGCGAGACGATCAGCTCGACCACCGCGTCGTCGTAGGCGAAGCCGACCTTGTGCGTGGCCTCGACACGTTTGCGGATGCGCTCCAGTTGCAGACGGGTGATGGCCTTGAGCATGGCGTCGCTGAGCGGGTAGTAGGGGATGGTCACCAGGCGCCCGAGCAGCGCGGGCGGGAAGATCTCCAGCAGCGGCTTGCGCAGCATGGTGGCGACCGCATCCGGTTCGGGCAGGGTCTGCGGGTCCTTGCAGATATCGGCAATCAGCTCGGTGCCGGCGTTGGTGGTGAGCAGGATCAGGGTGTTGCGAAAATCGATCTGGCGCCCTTCGCCATCTTCCATCACGCCCTTGTCGAACACCTGGAAGAAGATCTCGTGTACGTCAGGGTGGGCCTTTTCCACCTCGTCGAGCAGCACCACGCTGTAGGGGCGGCGGCGCACGGCCTCGGTCAGTACGCCGCCTTCGCCGTAGCCGACATAGCCGGGCGGCGCGCCCTTGAGGGTGGAGACGGTGTGCGCTTCCTGGAACTCGCTCATGTTGATGGTGATCAGGTTCTGCTCGCCGCCATACATGGCCTCGGCCAGCGCCAGGGCGGTCTCGGTCTTGCCCACGCCCGAGGTGCCGGCAAGCATGAACACGCCAATGGGTTTGTTGGGGTTGTCGAGGCCGGCGCGGGAGGTCTGGATACGCTTGGCGATCATCTTCAGGGCGTGGTCCTGGCCGATGATGCGCTTGCCCAGGTGGCTGTCGAGGTTGAGCACCGTCTCGATCTCGTTGCGTGCCATGCGCCCCACCGGGATACCGGTCCAGTCGGCAACCACCGAAGCCACGGCCTGGTAGTCGACGGTCGGCAGGATCAGCGGGCTTTCGCCTTGCAGGGCGCTCAGGCGCTGCTGCAAGTCGATGAGTTGTTCGCGCAGCGCATGGCTGCCTTGGGCATCGACCTCCTGATCGACCACCCCGACCTGCTCACGCAACTGGGCGCGGGTGGCCAGCAACTGATCGACCAGGGCTTTCTCTTCGGCCCAGCGGTTTTCCAGCTCCAGCAGGCGCTGACGCTCTTCGGTCAGCAGGGTGTCGGCCTGGGCTTGGCGTTGCTCGGTGGCGACACCAATGGCCGCTTCGCGGGCGATGATCTGCAGTTCGACTTCCAGCGCCTCGATACGCCGACGGCTGTCATCGACCTCTGCGGGCACCGCATGCAGGCTGATGGCCACGCGTGCGCAGGCGGTATCGAGCAGGCTCACCGACTTGTCGGGCAATTGCCGGGCGGGGATGTAGCGGTGCGACAGCTTGACTGCCGCCTCCAGGGCTTCGTCGAGGATCTGCACCTGATGGTGCTTCTCCATGGTCGAGGCCACGCCGCGCATCATCAGCAGCGCCTTTGGTTCGCTCGGCTCATCGACCTGCACCACCTGGAAGCGGCGGGTCAGTGCCGGATCCTTCTCGATGTGTTTCTTGTACTCGGCCCAGGTGGTCGCTGCCACGGTGCGCAGGCTGCCACGGGCCAGTGCTGGCTTGAGCAGGTTGGCGGCATCGCCGGTCCCGGCCGCCCCACCGGCACCGACCAGGGTGTGGGCTTCGTCGATGAACAGGATGATGGGTTTGGGCGAGGCCTGGACGTCCTCGATGACCTGGCGCAGACGCTGCTCGAACTCACCCTTCATGCTGGCGCCAGCCTGCAGCAGGCCGACATCCAGGCTGCGCAGCTCGACATCCTTGAGCGCGGGCGGTACATCGCCGGCAACGATGCGCAAGGCGAAGCCCTCGACGACGGCAGTTTTGCCCACGCCCGCTTCGCCGGTGAGGATCGGGTTGTTCTGGCGGCGACGCATGAGGATGTCGACCAGTTGGCGGATCTCTTCGTCGCGGCCGACGATCGGGTCGAGCTTGCCGCTGCGTGCCTGCTCGGTCAGGTCCACGGTGAAGCGCTTGAGTGCCTCCTGCTTGCCCATCGCAGCGGGGGCCACGGCGCCGCTGGCTTCGCCCGGCGCTGCCGCGGTGAAGCCGTCGCTGGCGGCCAGATTGTTCTCGGGGGAGTCGCCGACGTACTCGTCGAAACGCTCGCTCAGGGCCTCGACCTTGAGCTTGGCGAACTCGCTCGACAGACCCAGCAGGGCATTGCGCAGGCTCGGGGTCTTGAGGATGCCGACCAGCAGGTAGCCGGTGCGCACCTGGCTTTCGCCGAACATCAGGCTGCCGTAGACCCAACCGCGTTCCACTGCCTCTTCGACCTGCGAGGACAGGTCGGTGATCGAAGTCGAGCCCCGTGGCAGGCGATCGAGGGCGTCGGTCAGATCGCGGGCCAGGCGTGCCGGCTCGACATTGAACTGGCGCACGATGCGATGCAGGTCGCTGTCCTGCAACTGCAGCAGTTGGTGCAGCCAGTGCACCAGCTCCACGTAGGGATTGCCGCGCAGCTTGCAGAACACCGTGGCGGCCTCGATGGCCTTGTAGGCGACGCTGTTGAGTTTGCCGAACAGCGCGGCGCGGCTGATTTCACCCATGTTCCTGACTCCTTGTGCATGGCGGTTGGACCGGCTGCGCGGCGTAGTAGCGAGCGAGCTTGAGGTCGTTGGCATCGTGTTGTGGACGGCCGAGCCAGGTGTCGAAACCCAGGCGCCTGCCGGCATCGAGTCCCAGCGCGGGCACGTGCTCGCGCGCGAGAATGAGGTTCAGGTCCCAGTCCAGCTCGTGGCCCAGGTACTCGGCGACCCAGGCCGCCAGTTCCATGAAGGCCTGCCCGCCGGGCAGGAGGGCGTGGTACTGCTCCAGCGTCAGCGGGCCGAGGCACAGGCGGAACTTGTGCTGGCGATCCCAGACGTAGCGGCCCAGGCACAGGTCCACACCCAGGCGATTGGCGTCCACGCCGAGGCGACTGCGCTCGGGCAACTCAAGCCACTGGCCGACGTACTCCTCGACATGCACCGGCACGCCGAAGTAGCCCGACAGGATGCTGCACAGGCCATCGGGGTAGCGGGTCTGCGCGGCGAGGTGGCCGGAGTAGTGCAACTTGGCGGTATGCGGCAGCGGGCCTTGAGCCTGCAGCTCGGGTTGGCCGCGACCGCTCAGGGCAGCCAGGCGTGCGGCCCAGTAGTCATCGCCGGGACGGTCGTGGCTGACAGTCGGTCGTGCTTCGGCCCAGGCTCGGTAGAACAGGCTCAGCAGGCGGTGATGGAAGATGTCGAGAAAGCGTTTGCTGGTGTGGTCGGCGTGGTTGCGCTGGCGCTCACGCAGGTACTCGGTCAGGTGCAGCGGCAAGGGGCCGTTGGGGCCACCGAGGCCGAAGAAGAACTGCTCCAGGCGCGCCGGGCCTTCGTCGTTTTGCGTCACCGACGCCAGCGTGGCCGGGGCGAAGCTGCAGTCCAGGCGCTGGCCAAGGCGCACTGGTTCGTCGGCCAAACGCTGGGCGTGGCCGAAGCGCGGCAGCTCGGGGTGCTCGGCCTCCAGGCGACGCAGCGCCTGGAAGAAGTCGAACGCCCAGGGTTCGGCCTGCATGGCCTCGAGTGTGTTCACAGGGTCGGCCTGCGTCCGGGCTTGGCTTTCCATCGCATGATCTCGCCGCGTTCGCGGGTGCGCAGAACGGTTTCGGTAAAGCTGTTGATGGACACGTAGCGGGTCAGGAAGCGTTCGAACACCGCGCCGAGCAGGAACACACCGGTGCCGCGGAACGCGTTTTCGTCGAACTCCAGGGTGATTTCCAGGCCGCGGCCGAAGACGATCGGGCCGGGCATGGGCAGGCGCCGGGTGCAGGGCTTGCTGCTGACTTCGCGCAGGCCGTCGATCTGCAGGTGCAGCGCGCTGTCCTGGATATCGCCGTACAGACGCAGCAGTTCGCGCAGGGCGGCTGCGCCCTGGCCTTGCTCGGTCAGCGACAGGTAGTTCAGCGACAGTTGGCTGATCAGGCGCCACGCGCGGTTGTCATGGGCATGGCTGGCCTTGGGGCGGCTGGGGCCGGCCAGGCAACGTACGGCAGACACGGGCGCGCTGTCGGCGAGGCTGAAGTCGCTGCGCCCGTCGCCCACGCTCATGAACAGCGGCAGGTCGCGGTTGCTGCACAGCGCGCTGATACCCAGCTGGCGCAGGTCGTGGCGGTGCGGCGCCTGCTGGCCATCGACCAGGCTGATGAAGGTTTCGCTGCCCATGTAGCTCGAACGTGTGCCGTTGCGCCGCTGTTCGCTCGACAGCACCCGTTGCTCGCGGCGCACGATGTAGTAGGCCTGGTCGCGGCCATAGCGCGAGGGGTCGCGCACGGCGTAGAAGGGCAGGAACTCCTGGTCTGCACCGGTGCCGTGGCCGGTGACGTGTTGCAGCGAGTGGATCTCGAAATCGGTAGGGCGGGTGCGGTCGGCGATTACATGGTGTTCGTTGACCTTGTCGGTCAAGTGAATGCGGTCGACACGGCGCGGGAACAGGTTGATCGCCGGGGTGCAGAAGGGCACCAGGCGCTCGGCGCCGACGCTGCTTTCCAGTGTCGAGTCGAAGCGCTCGAACAGTACCAGCAGCTCCAGCTCCTGCCCGTTGCAGCGCTTGACCGCCCGTTCCAGGCCCGCGAAATCGACAAATAGAAAGCGCTGCGGCAGGGCAAAGTATTCCTGCAGCAGCCGGTAGCCCTGAAACGCCTGCGGCACCACTGGCAATGCGGCTTCACTGTCATCGAAACCACAGGGGCGCAGGGCCTGCTCCAGCGGGATGCGCTCGACCCAATCAGCGCCGGGCTGGCGGGCGAACACGGCGCAGGCGCTGCCCAGCAGTTGTTCGTAGAGACGGTAGGGCGTTTCGTCGGCGCCGTTGAGGTACAGCGGCAAGTGCGTCAGCGGCAGGCTGCACAGCGGGATCTCGGCACCGCTGCGCAGGGTCAGGCGCAGCGCGGCGCGGGCCTTGGGTTCGCTGGCGGCGAGGCGGCCGAGCACGGTGCCGGGGTTGCCGAAATATTCGGCGCGGGCCACCTGCAGCGGCCACAGGGTCACGTCCTGGGTGCTGCGAAACTCGCAGGGAGTCTGCGAGTCGCGGCCAAGGTTGGCCCGCAGCACGCTGCCACGTGGCAGCGGGAAGCCGGCACTGAGCGAGCCCTCGTCGGGGTCGGTCTGCAACTGCACCACGGTCATCGAGGGCGTCGGTGCCAGATAGTGCGGGTAGGCGATTTCCAGCAGGTTGTGGGTGAAGGTCGGGTACTCGGCGTCGAGCTTGAGCTGCACGCGTGCAGTGAGGTACGCGAAGCCTTCGAGCAGGCGCTCGACATACGGGTCGGCGCAATCGATGCCGGACAGTGTGAGGCGTCCGGCGATCTTCGGGTACTCGCGGGAGAACTCCGCTGCACTCTCGCGGATGTGCCGCAGTTCCTGGTTGTACAGCTCGAGCAGGCGCGGGTTCATGCGCGTCTCCGGCGATCGGCGGGGGCCACGTGCACTTGGCCGGACTCCAGGTCCAGGTCGGTCTGCAGCAGCAATGGCAAGGCCGCAGGCTGGGCCCAGAGATCGCCTTCGATCTCGAAGCTCAGGGCGTTGGCGTTCATTTCGCCGGGCGCGACCAGGGCCCGCACCTTGAGAGTGTGGGCGAGGATGCGTGGTTCGTAGGTGGCGATGGCCTGGTGAATGATGCGCTCCAGGGCCAGCAGGTCGATGTTCGACGCGCAGTTGCCGGCCAGGGCGGGCAGGCCGTAGTTGATCACCGAGGTGCCTGCGGGGGTATCCAGGGTGCGGGTGCTGTCGAGCAGCGATGTGGTATTGAGCAGCCAGGCCAGGTCGCGCAGCACCGAAGCCTTGAGCTGTTGCAGCGACAGCACGCGCTTGTCCGGGGCCTCCTGCGGGTTGCCGGGGTCGTCGTCGGTCAGACGATCCAGCAGCGAGGGTTGCAGGCGGTCACGGGCGGCGATGTCGGCTACCACGGATGGATTCCTTCAAGGATTCGGGATCGTGTCGACTGCTTCGCGGGCAAGTCGCAGCGGCGAACCGCCGCTCCTACAAGGGCGGT
>NZ_JBNFMU010000213.1:0-56647 GCF_049942315.1 Pseudomonas wayambapalatensis | reverse complement strand
TGTCATCACGCAAATTCGGTCTCAACCTGGTGGTGGTGCTGGCCATTGCCGCGCTGTTCACCGGCTTCTGGGCACTGATCAACCGCCCGGTATCGGCCCCAGCCTGGCCAGAGCAGATCTCCGGTTTCTCCTATTCGCCCTTCCGCCTCGGTGAAAGCCCGCAAAAGGGCCAGTACCCCAGCGAAGACGAGATGCGCCAGGACCTGGAGCAACTCAGCAAGCTCACCGACAACATCCGCATCTACACCGTCGAAGGCACCCAGGCGGAAATTCCGCACCTGGCCGAGGAGCTGGGCCTGCGCGTGACCCTGGGCATCTGGATCAGTACGGATCTGGAGCGCAACGAGCGCGAGATCGAAAAAGCCATCGGTTTGGCCAACAGCTCGCGCAGCGTGGTCCGTGTGGTGGTAGGCAACGAAGCCCTGTTCCGGGAAGAAATCACGCCAGAGGCACTGATCAAATACCTGGATCGGGTGCGGGCCGCGGTCAAAGTACCTGTGACCACCAGTGAGCAATGGCACATCTGGAAAGAGCACCCGGAACTGGCCAAGCACGTCGACCTGATCGCCGCGCACATCCTGCCTTACTGGGAGTTCGTGCCGGTGGGCGATTCGATCCAGTTCGTGCTCGACCGGGCCCGCGACCTCAAGCGCCAGTTCCCGCGCAAACCCTTGCTGCTGTCGGAAGTGGGCTGGCCGAGCAATGGCCGCATGCGCGGCGGCGCCGATGCGACCCAGGCCGACCAGGCGATCTACCTGCGCACCCTGGTCAACACCTTGAACCGCCGCGGCTTCAACTACTTCGTGATCGAAGCCTACGACCAGCCCTGGAAAGCCAGCGACGAAGGTTCAGTGGGCGCGTACTGGGGCGTGTTCAACGCCGAACGCCAGCAGAAATTCAACTTCGAAGGGCCAGTGGTGGCCATTCCACAATGGCGAGCCCTGGCCGTGGCATCGGTGGTGCTGGCGATGATCGCACTGACCGTGCTGCTGATCGACGGCTCGGCGCTGCGCCAACGCGGACGCACCTTCCTGACCTTCATCACCTTCCTCTGCGGATCGGTGCTGGTGTGGATCGCCTACGACTACAGCCAGCAGTACAGCACCTGGTTCAGCCTGACCGTAGGCTTGCTTCTGGCCCTCGGCGCCATCGGTGTGTTCATCGTCTTGCTCACCGAGGCCCACGAGCTGGCCGAGGCCGTATGGATTCACAAGCGAAGACGCGAATTCCTCCCGGTGCAAGGCGACAGCGCCTACCGACCCAAGGTCTCGGTGCACGTGCCGTGCTACAACGAGCCACCGGAGATGGTGAAACAGACCCTCGATGCCCTCGCCGCCCTGGACTATCCCGACTACGAAGTGCTGGTGATCGACAACAACACCAAGGACCCGGCCGTGTGGGAGCCGCTCAAGGCCCACTGCGAGAAGCTCGGCGAGCGCTTCAGGTTCTTCCATGTGGCCCCGCTGGCAGGCTTCAAGGGGGGTGCACTGAACTACCTGATCCCGCACACCGCCAAGGATGCCGAAGTGATCGCGGTGATCGACTCGGACTACTGCGTCGACCCTAATTGGCTCAAGCACATGGTGCCGCACTTCGCCGATCCGAAGATCGCCGTGGTGCAGTCGCCGCAGGACTACCGCGACCAGCACGAGAGCGCCTTCAAGAAGCTGTGCTACAGCGAATACAAGGGCTTCTTCCACATTGGCATGGTCACCCGTAACGACCGTGACGCAATCATTCAGCACGGCACCATGACCATGACTCGACGCAGCGTGCTCGAAGAGCTGGGTTGGGCCGAATGGTGCATCTGCGAGGATGCCGAGCTGGGCCTGCGGGTATTCGAGAAGGGCCTGTCGGCCGCCTATGCCCACAACAGCTACGGCAAGGGCCTGATGCCAGACACCTTCATCGACTTCAAGAAACAGCGCTTCCGCTGGGCCTATGGTGCGATCCAGATCATCAAGCACCACGCCGGCGCCCTGCTGCGCGGCAAGAACAGCGAGCTGACCCGTGGCCAGCGCTACCACTTCCTGGCCGGCTGGCTACCATGGATCGCCGATGGCATGAACATTTTCTTCACCGTCGGCGCACTGTTGTGGTCGGCGGCGATGATCATCGTGCCGCATCGCGTCGATCCACCGCTGATGATCTTTGCCATCCCGCCGCTGGCGCTGTTCTTCTTCAAGGTCGGCAAGATCGTGTTCCTCTATCGCCGTGCGGTGGGAGTCAACATGAAGGACGCCTTCGCCGCCGCCCTGGCGGGACTGGCGTTGTCGCACACCATCGCCAAGGCGGTGCTGTACGGCTTTTTCACCAGCAGCATGCCGTTCTTCCGCACCCCGAAGAACGCCGACAGCCATGGCGTGCTGGTGGCGATCTCCGAGGCGCGCGAAGAGCTGTTCATCATGTTGCTGCTGTGGAGCGCGGCAGCCGGGATCTACCTGGTGCAGGGGCTGCCCAGCTCCGACATGCGCTTCTGGGTAGCGATGCTGCTGGTGCAGTCGCTGCCGTACCTGGCGGCGTTGGTGATGGCGTTGCTGTCGTCGCTGCCCAAGCCTGGAGAAAAGGCCGCCGAACCGCAGCAGGCCTGATGTAGCCGGGCTGCTTCGCAGCCCATTCGCCGCTGCGACTTGCCGGCGAATGGGCCGTGAAGCCTGAAATCATTTGATATAAGATAACGCCCCTCAGATTTCCCGCCTTGCCTTGCCCCGGAGTCCCCCATGACGGCCCCAGCCGAGCTCTCGCCTACCCTTCAACTGGCCTGCGACCTGATCCGTCGCCCCTCGGTGACGCCGGTCGATGCCGACTGCCAGACCCTGATGATGAACCGCCTGGGTGCCGTCGGCTTCCAGCTCGAGCCGATGCGCTTCGAGGACGTCGACAACTTCTGGGCCACCCATGGCAACCAGGACGGTCCGGTGCTGTGCTTCGCCGGCCACACCGACGTGGTGCCCACCGGCCCCGTGCAGCAATGGCAGCATGAGCCTTTCGACGCGCTGATCGACGCCGACGGCATGCTCTGCGGCCGCGGCGCTGCCGACATGAAGGGCAGCCTGGCCTCGATGGTCATCGCCAGCGAGCGCTTCGTGAACGATCACCCCGACCACCGCGGCAAGATTGCCTTCCTCATCACCAGCGACGAGGAAGGTCCGGCGCATCACGGCACCAAGGCCGTGGTGGAGTTGCTCAAGGCCCGCAACGAGCGCCTGGACTGGTGCATCGTCGGCGAGCCGTCGAGCACCACGCTGCTCGGGGACGTGGTCAAGAACGGCCGTCGCGGCTCGCTCGGCGCCAAGCTGACCGTGCGCGGCAAGCAGGGCCACGTGGCCTACCCGCACCTGGCCCGCAACCCGATCCACCTGGCCGCGCCGGCCCTGGCGGAACTGGCTGCCGAGCACTGGGACGAGGGCAATGCCTTCTTCCCGCCGACCAGCTTCCAGATCTCCAACCTCAACTCCGGCACCGGCGCCACCAACGTGGTCCCGGGCGACCTGGTCGCGCTGTTCAACTTCCGCTTCTCCACCGAGTCGACTGTCGAAGGCCTGCAACAGCGGGTGGCGGCAATCCTCGACAAGCACCAGCTGGACTGGTCGATCGACTGGGCGCTGTCGGGCCTGCCGTTCCTCACCGAACCAGGTGAACTGCTCGATGCGGTGTCATCGAGCATCAAGGCCGTCACCGGTCGCGACACCCAGCCGTCCACCAGCGGCGGCACCTCCGATGGCCGTTTCATTGCCACCCTGGGCACCCAGGTGGTCGAACTGGGCCCGGTCAACGCCACCATCCACCAGGTGGACGAGCGTATCCTGGCCAGCGACCTGGACCTGCTGACCGAAATCTATTACCAGACCCTGGTGCGGTTGCTCGCCTGATGCTTGCCTGCCCCCTCTGCCAGGCGCCCCTGACGCAGCTCGACAACGGTGTGGCCTGCCCTGCCGGCCACCGCTTCGACCGCGCCCGCCAGGGCTACCTGAACCTGCTGCCGGTGCAGCACAAGAACAGCCGCGACCCGGGCGACAACCAGGCCATGGTCGAGGCTCGTCGCGACTTCCTCGACGCCGGTCACTACGCCCCGGTGGCCGCGCGCCTGGCGCAACTGGCCGCAGCACGCCAGCCCAGCGCCTGGCTCGATATCGGCTGCGGCGAGGGTTACTACACCGCGCAGATCGCCCAGGCGCTGCCTACGGCAAACGGCTATGCCCTGGACATCTCCCGCGAGGCGGTCAAGCGGGCCTGCCGCCGCGCACCGCAGTTGACCTGGATGGTCGCCAGCATGGCTCGCGTGCCGATGGCGGACGCCAGCTGCAACTTCATCGCCAGTGTCTTCAGCCCGCTGGATTGGGCCGAAGCCAAGCGCCTGCTCGCCCCGGGTGGCGGCCTGATGCGGGTCGGACCGACCAGCGGCCACCTGATGGAGCTGCGCCAGATGCTCTACGATGAAGTGCGCCACTACGCCGACGACAAGCACCTGGCCTTGGTCCCGGACGGCATGCAGCACGCCCACGGCGAGGTGCTCGAGTTCACCCTGACACTGAGCGAGGCCAAAGCCCGCGCGGACCTGCTGGCCATGACCCCGCACGGCTGGCGCGCCAGCGCCGAGAAACGTGCCCGCGTGATCGAGCAGCCTGAGCCGTTCGACGTCACGGTTTCCATGCGTTATGACTATTTCGTGCGCCAAGACTGAGCACACCCGGAGCCCTGAAATGCGCCAACCCGATATCGAGATCTACCTCAAGGACGCCGACGTCGATCACAAACAGATCGCCGACTGGCTGGCCCAGGCCCTGGGCCCATGCAGCGAATGGAAACAGAAAGGCCAGACCTTCAAGTGCACAGCCGGTAACATTCCGGTCACTTGGTTACCCAAGGCTGTAGGGAAATGGAACAGCCTGTACCTGGAAAGCGATCAGACACCGTGGGCCGATGACGTTGCTTGCGCCCGTGCCGCCTTCGCTGCGCTCGAGGTCGAAGTGCGCTGCGCGCCGGGCAGTTGGGTCGAGGAAGATGGTGAAGAGGATGCCGATCGCTGGATCCGCATCAGCGCCGACGGTGAAGAGGAAATCACCTGGCGCACCAGCTGAAAAAGCTCGCATCAGGCTGCAAGTTCCACGGACAACCTGCAGCTTGAAGCGTGCCGACTACGTGTCAGAGACCGACCACGTCCTCTGCCTGCAGGCCTTTCTGGCCCTGCACCAGGGAGTACTCCACCTGCTGTCCCTCGACCAGGGTACGATGCCCCTCACCGCGGATCGCACGATAGTGGACGAACACATCCGCTCCCCCGTCGCGCTGAATGAAGCCAAAACCCTTGGCATCGTTGAACCACTTCACATTCCCAGTCTCACGAGACGACATCTGAAACACTCCGGATTTTTATTTTGAAGATCGCCTTGCAGGCACAGGGTCTCCTCCCTGTGCCGACACTGCTTGAGGAAATTTCCTGCAAGGTGCGGACCGAGTATATGACAGAGAACAAAAAAAATTGATGACGGGTCCGTGGATGGACGATTTTTGCTGAACTTATGCAGATACAGCAGCCTAACTTGCTGGTATATCACCTGATACATTTTCCAGGGCAAACACCCCATGACCCGTTCCCCCCTGCGCCGCCTGATCTTCGGCGCCCTGCGTCGCGTGCTCTACCTGTGGGTGCGCTCCGAAACCATCAACCAGTCCTCGCTGACGCTCAAGCTCGACCGCAGTCGCCCGGTGTTCTATGCCCTGCCCTCGCCGTCGCTCACTGATCTGGCGGTGGTCGACCGCGAGTGCACCAAGGCGGGGCTGCCACGCCCCATACTGCCCGTTGCCGTCGGACCGCTGCACGAACCTGCGGCGTTCTTCTACCTCACGCCAGACCCGGACTGGCTAGGCCGCCAGGACAAACGCGGCGCGCCCCCCACCCTGGAGCGCCTGATCGAGGCGATCGGCGAGCATGCCGAAGAGGATGCGCAGATCATTCCGGTCAGCGTGTTCTGGGGGCAGACCCCGGCCAGCGAATCCAGCCCGTGGAAACTGTTGTTCGCCGACAGCTGGGCGGTCACCGGTCGTCTGCGCCGCCTGCTCAGTGTCTTGATCCTTGGTCGCAAGACCCGCGTGCAGTTCTCCGCGCCGATCCACTTGCGTGAACTGGTGCAGCAAAACAAGGGCCAGGAACGCACCGTGCGCATGGCCCAACGCCTGCTTCGCGTGCATTTTCGCAACCTGAAGACCGCGGTGATCGGGCCGGACATCTCGCACCGGCGCAACCTGGTCAAAGGCCTGGTCCATGACCCGCTGGTGCGCCAGGCGATCAGCGATGAGGCCGAGCGCGAGAAGATCCCCTACGCCAAGGCGGAGGCCAAGGCGCTGCACTACGGCAACGAGATCGCCTCGGACTACACCTACACCGCGATCCGCTTCCTGGAAGTGGTGCTGAGCTGGTTCTGGAACAAGATCTACGACGGCATCAAGGTCAACCACATCGAACAGGTGCAAGGCATCGCACCGGGCCACGAAGTGATCTACGTGCCGTGTCATCGCAGCCACATCGACTACCTGCTGCTGTCGTACCTGTTGTTCCGCAATGGCCTGACGCCGCCGCACATCGCCGCCGGCATCAACCTCAACATGCCGGTGATCGGCGGCCTGTTGCGCCGCGGTGGTGCGTTCTTCATGCGCCGGACGTTCAAGGGTAACCCGCTGTACACCGCAGTGTTCAACGAGTACCTGCACACCTTGTTCACCAAAGGCTTCCCGGTGGAGTACTTCGTCGAGGGCGGACGCTCGCGCACCGGGCGCATGCTGCAGCCACGCCCGGGCATGCTGGCGATCACCCTGCGCAGCTTCCTGCGTTCCTCGCGCACGCCGATCGTCTTCGTGCCGGTCTACATCGGCTATGAACGCGTGCTCGAAGGCCGTACCTACCTGGGTGAGCTGCGCGGTGCGAGCAAGAAGAAAGAGTCGATCTTCGACATCTTCAAGGTCATCGGCGCCCTCAAGCAGCGCTTCGGCCAGGTCTACGTCAACTTCGGCGAACCGATCCGCCTGGGCGCGTTTTTGGACCAGCAGCAACCAGGCTGGCGCGAGCAAGACCTTGCCCCGCAGTTCCGCCCGGCCTGGCTCAACGACACCACCACCCGCCTGGGCCAGACGGTCGCCCAGCACCTGAACGGGGCGGCAGCCATCAACCCGGTCAACCTGGTGGCCCTGGCGCTGCTCTCGACCAGCCGCCTGGCCCTCGACGAACGCGCCCTGGTTCGCGTGCTCGACCTCTACCTGGCCCTGTTGCGCCAAGTGCCCTATTCGAGCCACGTGACCTTGCCCGAAGGTGACGGCAAGGCGCTGATCGAACATGTCAGGGGCATGGAGTTGCTGGCCGAACAGAAGGACGCCCTCGGGCGCATCCTCTATCTGGACGAAGCCAATGCGGTGCTGATGACCTATTACCGCAACAACGTCCTGCACATCTTCGCCCTGCCGGCGCTGCTGGCAAGTTTCTTCCTCAGCAGCTCGCGGATGAGTCGCGAACTGGTGGGGCAATATGTCCAGGCGCTGTACCCCTACCTGCAGGCCGAACTGTTCCTGCGCTGGACACCGGAGCAACTCGAGGAGGCCATCGACCAATGGCTGGGCGCGCTGGTCGAGCAAGGCCTGCTGCGCTTCGAGAACGGCGTGTACCTGCGTCCGGCGCCGAGCTCGCGCCAGTTCGTGCTGCTCACTCTGCTGGCCCGCGCCATCACCCAGACGCTACAGCGTTTCTACATGGCCACCTCGCTGCTGCTCAACAGTGGCCAGCACAGCCTGAACGCCGAGGAACTGGAAGACCTGTGCGTGATGATGGCCCAGCGCCTGTCGATCCTGCATGGGCTCAATGCCCCGGAGTTCTTCGACAAGACCCTGTTCCGCCACTTCATCCAGACCCTGGTGCACGAAGGCGTGCTGCTGCCGGATGGCAATGGCAAGCTTGGCTACCACGACAAACTCGCCGAGCTGGCCGAAGGCGTCGCCAAGCGGGTGCTGTCGGCGGAGCTGCGCTTGTCGATCCGACAGGTGGCGCTGCATAGGGACGACACCGCAGAACAGGCTATCGTCTGATCCAGAGTTGGCCTTTTCGCAGGCAAGCCCCCCTGCAAAACTTTGTGGGAGCGGGCTTGCCCGCGAAAAGGCCGGCGCGGCAAATTTTCCGAGCAGCGTGCCGAGCACCGGACAGATTTCCTTCCCCACCCGCCATTGCGCTAAAGTCCCAGTGGTCGGCCACAAGCCCACGCCAAGGACTGCGGAGGTTCCATGAAAAAACTTCTCACGCTGTGCTGCGCCACCCTGCTCACAGCCTGCTCCAGCCATACCACGCCGCACCAGGCCAGTCTGGAAGGCGAAGTCTTCTACCTGCAGCGCATTGCCCTGCCGCCTGCCGCCACGCTCAGCGTGAGCCTGCAGGACGTCTCGCTGATGGACGCCCCGGCCGTCACCCTCGCCAGCCAGTCCGGGCCGGTCAAGGGCAACGTGCCACTGCCGTTCCAGCTCAGCTACGATCCGGCCAAGGTCCAGCCGGGCCATCGCTACGCCGTCAGCGCCCGCATCGAACTCGATGGCAAGCTGCTGTTCATCAACACCGAACACCACGGCGTCCGACTCGACGGCAGCGACCCGCAACCTGTGCGGATCAAGGTCGATCAAGTACGTTGATCCCGCTTCATTTCTGCCCATAAGGAAGTCTTCATGATTCGCTCCTCCTTGCGCTTCACCACCCTGTGCGCCGGCCTGCTGCTGTCGGCCAGCGCCCTGGCCCTGTCGCTTGGCGACCTGTCCCAGAGCGACGCCTCCGCCGGCCTCAAGGACGCTCTGACTCAGGGCGCGCAGATCGCCGTCAAACAGCTGAGCACCCCCGGCGGCTTCAACAACAACCCGGACGTGCGCATCGAACTGCCCGGCAACCTGGGCAAGGCCGCCAAGGCGATGAAGATGTTTGGCAAGGGCGATCAGGTCGACGCCCTGGAAACCAGCATGAACAAGGCCGCCGAAGCTGCCGTGCCACAAGCCCAGGCGATTCTCGTGGATGCGGTGAAAAAGATGACCGTGACCGACGCCAAGGGCATCCTCAGCGGTGGCCAGGATTCGGCCACCCAGTACCTGAACAAGAGCAGCCGCGAGCAGATTCGCGCCAAGTTCCTGCCCATCGTCAAGCAGGCCACCGACAAGGTCGGTCTGGCCCAGCAGTACAACAGCTTCGCCGGCCAGGCCAAGGGGCTGGGCCTGATCAAGGACGACGCCAATATCGAGAACTATGTGACCGAAAAGGCCCTGGATGGGCTGTTCGAAATGATTGCCAAGCAAGAACAGAGTATCCGCCAGAACCCGGCACAGGCCGCGACGAGCCTGGCCAAGAAAGTGTTCGGCGCACTCTGATTCGCCCACCGCAACTGCCTGAAAATGCATCGCGGGCAAACACCCGCGATGCAACCCCGGCCCAGGCCCATGGGCACCGCCAGAACGACCGCCCAGCGGTTTTGCGCAAAAGATCCCCCGAGCGGCACTTGCACGATCTGCACGCTGCTGCTTGAATCCAATTCGTCAGTCTTCATGTGACTCATCGGTCACTCATGGAGTCCAAGACGCCTTTTTGCCGGCCACCCAAGGTCTCGATGCCCTGGGGCACGGCAGATCGCCCGCCAACAACAATACCCGTCGACCCGCGCAACCGGGATCGGCACTGGGCCCCCCGGTTTCACTTCAAGGCGAATGCCTACCTGTCATATAGGACGTGCACCCTAGGGTTCTGCGCAGCCATTTCGAACGATCGATACGACTGGGCAGGCCACTAGATGACGCGAGTGCCCTTTTTGCGCCAGGAGTCGATGACATGAGGCCAGAAATCGCTGTACTTGATATCCAAGGTCAGTACCGGGTTTACACGGAGTTCTATCGCGCGGAAACGGCAGAGAAGACGATCGTCCTGATCAACGGCTCGCTGGCCACCACGGCGTCTTTTGCCCAGACGGTGCGCAATCTGTATCCGCAATTCAACGTGGTGCTCTACGACCAGCCCTATGCCGGCAAGTCCAAGCCACACAACCGCCAGGAACGTCTGCTGACGAAAGAGACCGAGGCGCATATTCTGCTGGAGCTGGTCGAGCACTTCCGTGCCGATCACGTGATGTCCTTCTCCTGGGGCGGCGCGTGCACGCTGCTGGCACTGGCGCACCAGCCACGCCTGGTGAAGAAGGCGATCGTCAGTTCGTTCTCGCCGGTGATCAACGATCCGATGCGCGACTACCTCGAGCGCGGCTGCCAGTACTTGTCCGCCTGCGACCGCTATCAGGTCGGCAACCTGGTCAACGACACCATTGGCAAGCACCTGCCGTCGCTGTTCAAGCGCTTCAACTACCGTCACGTGAGCAGCCTGGACAGCCACGAGTACGCACAGATGCACTTCCACATCAACCAGGTGCTGGATCATGATCTTGAGCGGGCATTGAAGGCAGCGCGCAATATCGACATCCCGGTGCTGTTCATCAACGGCGAGCGTGACGAGTACACCACCGTCGAGGATGCCCGGCAGTTCAGTCGCCATGTGGGCAAGAGCCAGTTCAGCGTGATTCGCGATGCCGGCCACTTCCTGGACATGGAACACAAGACCGCCTGCGAGGACACCCGCAGCGCGATACTTGGTTTCCTCAAGCCGGCACGCGAGCCTCGCCAACGCTACACCTACGTGCAGGACCAGCATGCGCTGGCCATCTGAGCGGCCCGGCGATCTGTGACCGTCAGCCGCCGGCTCAGGTCGTCGACAGGCTTTTTTACAACCCTGGGCTTCTCATGAGGCTTGGGTTCTGGTAAAAAGTCGCGCTGCGAAGCGGGTATAGTTTAGTGGCAAAACGAAAGCTTCCCAAGCTTTAGTTGAGGGTTCGATTCCCTCTACCCGCTCCAGATTCCTCGCCTGAAACCCCTGGTTTCAGCGCCCGTCAAAAGAGCCGTCGGCTCTTTTTTCGTTTCTGCATCTTCCATTGATCTGGCCCATGGCCACTCCCTTGCCGATTGGCTTGAATGCGCAGCCGGATTTCGCTTGCAAGCGAGACGGCTTCGGGTGCATATCGCCTACTCTACCCAGAGACATTTCCAAGGGACTGCCCATGTTTCTTTCCCGCTGGTTGCCCGGCCTGGCCAACCTTCTGCACTACCGTCGCGAGTGGTTCCACGCCGACCTGCAGGCGGGCCTTTCGGTGGCAGCGATCCAGATCCCGATCGCCATTGCCTACGCGCAGATCGTCGGCCTGCCACCGCAGTACGGTCTGTATGCCTGCGTGCTACCGATGATGGTCTACGCCCTGATCGGCAGTTCGCGGCAATTGATGGTCGGCCCCGATGCCGCTACCTGCGCGATGATCGCCGGGGCCGTGGCGCCCTTGGCGATGGGCGACCCACAGCGCATCGCCGAGCTGTCGGTCATTGTCACGGTGCTGGTCGGAGTAATGCTGATCGCGGCGGGTCTGGCCCGCGCCGGGTTCATCGCCAGCTTCTTCTCGCGGCCAATCCTGATCGGTTACCTCAACGGCATCGGCCTGAGCCTGATCGCCGGGCAACTCTCCAAAGTGGTTGGCTTCAGCATCGAAGGTGACGGTTTCATCCTCAGCCTGATCAATTTCCTCGAGCGCCTGGGTGAAATCCACTGGCTGACCCTGGCCATCGGGCTCGGCGGCCTGGCCCTGCTGATCTGGCTGCCAAGGCGCTACCCGAGGCTGCCCGCCGCCCTGGTCACGGTGGCAGTGTTCACCGTGCTCGCAGGGCTGTTCGGTCTCGATCGCTTCGGTGTGGCGATCCTCGGTCCGGTGCCTGCGGGCATCCCGGAGCTGGCCTGGCCACAGAGCAACCTGGCCGAAACCAAGAGCCTGCTGCGCGATGCCCTGGGTATCGCCACGGTCAGCTTCTGCAGCGCGATGCTCACCGCGCGCAGTTTCGCCGCGCGGCATGGCTACGCGATCAATGCCAACCACGAGTTCGTCGCCCTGGGCGTGAGCAATCTGGCCGCCGGCATCTCCCAAGGCTTCGCCATCAGCGGAGCGGACTCGCGCACCGCGGTCAACGATATGGTCGGTGGCAAGAGCCAGTTGGTGGGCATCATCGCCGCGCTGGTGATCGCACTGATCCTGCTGTTCTTCACCGCACCCATGGCCTGGATCCCCCAGGCCGCTCTCGGTGCCGTTTTATTGATGGCCGGCTGGGGCCTCATCGACGTGAAGTCGCTGGGCAAGATCCGTCGTCTGAGCCGCTTCGAGTTCTGGCTGTGCCTGCTGACTACCATCGGCGTGCTCGGCCTGGGCGTGCTGCCGGGCATCGTCTTCGCCGTGACCCTGGCCATCCTGCGCCTGCTCTACACCATCTACCAACCCACTGACGCCGTGCTCGGCTGGGTACCGGGCATCGAAGGCCAGGTCGACGTACGCCAGCACCAGAACGCACGCACCGTACCGGGCCTGGTGGTGTACCGCTTCGATGACGCGATCCTGTTCTTCAACGCCGATTACTTCAAGATGCGCTTGCTCGAAGCCCTGCAGCGCGAGCCTGAACCCAAGGCTGTGCTGTTCGATGCCGAGGCCGTGACCAGCATCGATGTCAGCGGCATCGCCGCCCTGCGCGAAGTGCGCGACACCTTGCAAGCACAAGGCGTGCACTTCGCCATCGCCCGCGCCCGTGGCACCTTCCTGCGCATGCTGGTGCGCTCGGGGATGGCGCGGGAGATGGAAGACACGCTGCTGTTCGGCTCGGTCCGCGCAGGAATCCGCGCCTATCGGGTGTGGCGTAACCGGGAGCGGCGTGGGCAAGTGCCGGAATGACAGAAGCAGACTACATGAGGATCAGAACTCGGCACGGTGCGTAAATTACTTTCAGTCGTTAGCGTGAGCTACACCGCACCCGAAATGTGCGAGCCCACCCGTTCTCCATGACGCTGCCCTGCCAGCGACTACGCCACTGACGTACTCCGTGCTATGCTTTTCATCGAAACACCACTTTTCACCAAACGAGTCAAAGAACTGCTTGATGATGAGAGCTATCGACTTTTGCAACTCGCTCTTGCCACATCCCCTACTGATGGCGACTTGATCGAGGGCACTGGAGGTTTACGCAAGATTCGAGTGGCTGCTAGAGGGCATGGGAAGCGCAGCGGTGCGAGGGTCATTTATTACCATTTCGTCTCTGCCTCCCAAATCGCCATGCTCTATATCTATCCGAAAAACGTGCAAGTGGACCTCTGCACAGAGCAACGCAAGGCATTGATGAAATTGATCAAACATTGGAGCCCGATATGAACCGTTTCTTCGACGAATTGATGGAAAGCGTCCAACAGATGGATGAGATCATTCACGGCAAGCGCCAAGCTTCGCGCCAGTTTGAGGTGAACGCCGCTCAAGTGAAGAACATTCGTGAAGCAACAGGCCTGTCACAGGCCCGGTTCGCTGAAATGATCGATGTGCAGGTCGCGACCTTGCGTAACTGGGAGCAAGGCCGCAGAGAGCCTACAGGCCCGGCGAAAGCCCTGTTACGCGCGATCTACAATGATCCTGATCATGTACTGAAGGCGCTCTCTCACTGACATCCATACACGCCCAAGCAGTACTACCCAATAGCGCGATTGCCCCACCTCATACCCCTAGGCCAGCAACACATCGCGCAGTATGGGTGCGGACTTGCCCTGCGATTAGCGGCTAAGCCAGTGTCCTCCACAGCGATGCTCCCTCCACCGGCAAGCCCGCGCCCACAAGGGGTTCCATGCTGCGGGGATCAGTACCCCAGCTTCTTCAGCAACTGAGCTTCGACCGGCACCTGCGTACGCTCGTAGAAACGTAGCAGTTCCCCGGCCCGGTTGGTAAAGATGCCATCAACTCCCGCCTTCATCGCCTTCTCGAAATCCACCCGGTCGTCGAGGGTATACACATGCACCAGCAGCCCGCGCTCGTGGTTGGCCTGGTTCATCCACGGCTGGATCAGGTCGGCATAGCTCTGCTCGCCCAGGTTGCTGCGCACCGCAGACGGGCCTGTGCCGATGGCACCACCGGCCTTCGCTGCATCGAGCCAGCGCAGGAATTCTTCACGATCCTTGGGTTCCTGGCGGGCGTAGAACGCCGCCTTGTCGTGCTCGCCGGAATCGGCAAAATCCTTGCCCGACTTGGGCTCGATGCTGCCCTTGCCAATCCACAGCAGCAGGATCTTCGGCACTTGCGGCATCTGTTGGTGCAGCAGCGCCAGGCTGTTGCGATCAAAGGTCTGCAGGATCACCCGCCCCGGCTTGTCGAGCCAGCCACGGGCCTGGAGTTTTTCCTTGAGCTGCTGCTCGATGCCAGGAAACTGCTTGGGCACCTTGGTCTCGATGTACAGCCCCGGATGACGCTCGGGATTGCCTTCGGCGATATCGATCACTTCGTCGAGGGTCAGGATCTGCAGCTTGCCGAACGAATCGCGGGCTCGGTCCGGATAGGCCTTGTTGAACCAGCTACCAGCGTCGAGCGACTTCAGCTCAGCCAGGGTGAAGTCGCTGACCGGGCTTTTCGCCCGCTCGGGGAAGCGCTCGGCGACATCGCTGGTGCGCGCCAGCACGTCGTCATGCACCACCACCAGATGGTTGTCTCTCGTACGCTGCAGGTCGAGCTCCAGATAGTCGGCGCCCAATTCACGGGCCAGCAGGTAGGCCGCAGTGGTCGATTCGGGAGCATCGAAGGAGGCGCCGCGGTGGGCGATCACCGCCGGGTGGGGCACATGCTGGGCCTTGGCCAGGGAGGGACCATCGCTGGCGCCAGCGGTCACGGCAGACAGAAACAGAGCCAGGCCCACGGCAGGAAGTACAGGTATACGCATTCATCGATCCTCTTGAGCCGCGCCTGCTGAGGATGCTGCGCGGCTGGTTCCTTGGAGATGCAAGCCTCTCACAGCTTCGATGACATGCTAAAGTCCCCCGCGTTCCCCCCTGCCCCCGGATACGCGATGCCCTCTCTCGATTCCCAGCTGGCCCAGTGGCCCGACCTCAACGACCGCCACCCCTGTACCGCCCTGCTGGTCGGGAATGGCGCCAGCCGGGTCCTGTGGAAGCCGTTCGGCTACTTCTCGCTGTTCGAACAGGCGCAGCGCGCCGGTCGCAAGACCGGCCTGGCAATCAGCGACCAGGCGCTGTTCAAGTCGCTGGGCACCGAACTGTTCGAGCCGGTGCTGAGCACCCTGAATACCACGGTGCGCGCCAACGCGGCCCTGGCGATCAACGCCACCGCACCGCTGAACCGCTACTATTCGATCAAGGAAGCGCTGATCCACGCGACCCGGACCGTGCACCCACCGCACGCACTGCTGTCGAGCGCGACCTTGGCCTCGATCAACGCCGCACTGCGCCAATACCGCAACGTCTACACCAGCAACTACGACCTGATCCTGCCATGGGCCATCGAACATGCCCCGCAAGGTTTCGCAGCGCTGTTCGATGATGAAGGTTTCTTCGACGTGCGCCGCCCCCGCGGCGAAGGCACGCGGGTGCTGCATCTGCACGGGGGTATGCACCTGCTCAAGCTGCCAGACGGCAGCACGCGCCAACGCAGCGCCAAGGGCAGCGAGTTGCTCGACGGCTTCGCCGTGAACATTCCTGGCGAGGTGCCGTTGTTCATCAACGAAGGCCGCAGCGAACAGAAACTGCAGGCGATTCGTCACTCCGACTACCTGTCCTGGAGCCTCGGCCAACTGGCCCGGGAACACGAGGGCCTGTGCCTGTTCGGGCAACATCTGGACAGCAGCGACCACCACCTGCTGCACGCCATTCACCAGGCTCGTCCCAAACATTTGAGCATCGCCATCCGCCCTCTCAACGAAGCCTCGATTCTCAACCAGAAACAGCACTTCACCGACCGCTTCGCCGACATTCCAGACACCTCACTGCATTTTTTCGATGCTTCCAGCCACCCCCTGGGTGCCGCGGAGCTGGCGCTGCCCGTGCCACTGGCCCAGGCCCGGCGTCACTGAGAATTCATGCGAGCCAATCTGGCAAATGTAAATAATTCTCGATAAGATCCGCACCCTTTCCTTCCCAGGCCAGCCCGGAAAGCGTGCATGCAGCGCCTCAAGCCCGACCCAGCCACCCAGGACACCTGCCGCGGTTTCTATGCCGAGATCCTGCATTTCCTGCGCAAGCGCATGGACAATGCCAGCGATGCCGCCGACATGACCCAGGATGTGTTCACCCAATGGCTGGGCTACCGCGACCGCGCCAAGGTCGAGCAACCCCGCGCCTTCCTGTTCCAGATGGCGCGCAATCTGCTCAGTGACCACTGGCGGCGGCAGAAGGTGCGCCACGCCGCGCTCGAAACAGAGGCCAGCGACGAGGCTGCAGCCGACAACGACCCGCTCGACCACGCCCAACAGGCGCAACGCCTCGAACAATTGCGCGAAGTGCTCGCCGAACTCTCGCCGCGGCGGCGAGAAGCCCTTATGCTGCACCGCTTCGAAGGCCTGACCCAGGCGCAGATCGCCGAACGCATGGACATTTCCGTAAGCATGGTCGAGAAGCACATCGCCGCCGCCCTGCTGCAATGCAAGCAACGGCTGGACAGTGACAATGGCAGGGAGCAGCCGTAATGAACCATATCGACGACATCGACCAGCGCCCGATCGACGCTCAGGCGGCCAGTTGGTTCACGCGCAACCGCAATACGCCGTCGCGTGAGGAACGCAAGGCCTTCGCCCTGTGGATCCAGCACCCGGAGCATGCGCGCGCCTATCGCCAGTTCGAACAGCTGTGGGACGACCTGGCGGCGCTCAAGCAGGCCAGCCAGCCCATCGCCCTGCCGGTTCGTCGGGCGCCGCGCTGGCGTCCGGCCCTGGCGGTGGCTGCGGCGCTGCTGTGCGCGGTGCTGGCCAGCAACCTGGGCAGCACCGCCGCACCGATGCACCAGAGCCTGGCGGCCAGCAACAGCATGCGCACCTTGCGCCTGCCTGATGGCAGCCAGTTGTTCGTCAACGCCCAGACCCGCCTGCGCCTGGATTTCACCGCCGAACAACGCTTGATCCGCCTCGAACACGGCCAGCTGTACATCGAAGTGGCACCCGACAAGGAGCGCCCGCTGTTCGTCGATGCCGGCAGTGCCCGCGTGCGCGTGGTCGGCACCGGCTTCGACCTGCGCCGTGGCGACCGCGAGCTGGCTCTGAGCGTGGCCCACGGCCAGGTTGCCTTCGAGACTTCGGGCGAACATCAGCCTGCGCTGTTGCTCGGCGCCGGACAGCGCGTCACCTACGATCCGGCGCGCGGCACACTGGTGCGCCAGGAGCTCGGAGAACAGCCGGTGGCCGACTGGCGCGATGGCCACGTGAGCTTTCGCAACCGTGAACTGGCGAGCCTGATCGACGAACTGAGCCTGTACCGCCAGCAACCGGTTTTGCTCGCCGACCCGAGCCTGGGCCGCTACAAGGTTTCAGGCAACCTCGATGTGCACGATCCTGATGCTCTGCTCACCGCCCTGCCCGCGTTGCTCCCGGTAAAAACCACCTTGCTCGGCGATGGTCGCCTGCGCATCGAGCATCGTTCGAAATAAATTTGAGAATTTTTATCATTCGCAGGTGAGGGTTTTTCCCAACGCCGCGTCTTCCTCCCCGCCTGCCGCGTGAACGGCGGGCTTTTTTCCGGCCATTTGCCGTTTGGGGGAATCCATGTTGCCTGCGTTGCGTCCGTTGAAAGCCTTGCCCACTCGTCCCACCCTGCTCGCCCTGTGCCTGGCCATCAGCCTGGCCGCCGAAGCCGCGCCGCAGCAGTTCGACCTGCCCGCCCAACCGCTGGCGCGCTCGCTGAGCCAACTGGCGCAACAGGCCAAGGTCCAGCTGCTGTTCGACGAAGCCCTCCTGCACGACGCCCAGGCCCCGGCCCTGCAGGGCGCCTTCGAGGCGCAGGATGCGATCGCCCGCCTGCTTGCCGGCAGCCGCTTCAGCATGGTGCGCATGGGCAACACCTATGTGGTGCGGCTCAACGAGGAGCAGCCACAGGCCGACAACAGCATCCAGCTCGGCGCCATGAGCATCGTCGGCGACGGCCAGCAGATCGGACCGCAGAACGTCGGACGCTCGACCCTCAACCAGGAACAGATCGACCGCTACCAGCCCAGCAACATTCCCAGCGTGCTCGCCACCCTGCCAGGCGTGAACATGGGCGGCTCAGCCAAGCCGGGCGGGCAGACCATCAACATCTGGGGCCTGGGCGACGCCGAAGACGTGCCGATGACCGTCGACGGCGCCACCAAGAGCGGCTTCGAACGCTACCAGCAAGGCACGGTGTTCATCGAGCCGGAACTGATCAAGCACATCGAGGTGGAAAAAGGCCCGCACTCGGTCAAGACCGGCAATGGCGGTTTCGGCGGCAGCGTCAACATGACCACCAAGGACGCCGGCGACCTGCTCCAGGAAGGCCGCAACAGCGGCGCCATGATCAAGTACGGCTACGCCAGCAACGACCACCAGCAGGTGTACAGCTCGGCGCTGTTCGGCCGCACCGAGGATGGCCGCTTCGACGGCCTGGCCTACCTGACCAAGCGCGATGGCGGCGACATGAAGCTGGCCAGCAACATCCCCGACCCGGAAGGCCGCTACCCGATCAACCCGACGCGCCTGCCTAACAGCGCCCTGGACCTGGACGGCGGGCTGTTCAAGGGCAATGTGCACTTCAACGAAGAACACAGCCTGGGCTTCTCCTGGTCGCGCTCGCAAAGCGAACGCTGGGCACCGTTCTCGTCCACCGCCTACCCCACGCCACCTACCGCAGCCGACATCAAGAAGTACGGCTACGAGGCTGCGCTCAAGCGCTTCCTGGCCAACCGCACCACCACCGACACCACCTGGTCGACCACCTACACCTATCAGCCGATCGACAACCGTTGGGTCGACCTGGAGGTGAAGTACTCCGACTCCGACACCAAGCAGACCGACGAACGCCTGGCCACGGCGTTCTTCCAGCCGGCTACCGGCGGGCGCAAGATGGACACCGAGTACCGCGATCGCATGCTCGCCATGACCAACACCAGCCTGTTCGAGACCGGCGCGCTGGAGCACGCACTGACTGCCGGTGTGCAAGTGCGCCGCCACGACCGCGACACGCAGATGTGGATGCCCGGCGGCATCTACGACACGCCGCGCTACAACTACGGCCACTACCAGCCTTACTTCATGCCCAGCGGCAAGGTGCAGAGCCAGGGTTACTACCTGCAGGACGCCATCACCCTGGGTGACGTGACCATCACCCCGTCGCTGCGCTACGACCAGGTGACCAACGAGGGCAAGCCCAACGATGCCCCGCTGTACAACAACCCGGCCGCTGGCCACGACTACAGCGACAAGACCTACAGCGGCTGGTCGCCGCGTCTGTCGGTGTTCTGGAAGGTCACCCCCAACACCGCCCTGTTCGCTGACTACAGCAAGACCTGGCGGGCGCCTGTGCTGGACGAACAGTACGAAGTCCAGGGCAGCGGCAGCCGCACCGCCACCAGCCGCAACCTGGACCCGGAACGCATCACCGCCCTGCGCGTGGGCAGCGTGTTCGACTTCGACAACCTCGTGCTGGCCAACGACAGCGCCCAGGTGCGCACCACACTGTTTCGCAATCACATCGAAGACGAGATCTTCAAGGCCACCGGCATCGGTTGCCCGCAACAGCTGGTCACCGGCGGCACCATCGCCAACACCTGTGGCGGCGGGCTGATGTCCAACTACCGCAACATTGGTGATGTGGTGATCAAGGGCTTCGAGGTGGAGAGCTTCTACGATTCGACCTACCTGTTCGGCTCGGCGTCGTTCTCCTGGATCACCGGCCGTCACCAGGGCGCCTACACCAACCCCTGGGGCCCGGACGTGTGGGCCAAGGATATTCCTGCGCCGAAATGGATCACCACACTGGGCGTGAAGATCCCCGCCTGGGATGCGCGGATCGGCTGGACCGCGCAGTTCGTGCGCCAGACCGATCGCCTGCCCAGCGACAAGTACTACAACGGCCCGGCTAGCGTGCTGGGTGACCGCTACTACGATCAGTTTGCCAACAGCCGTTACCAGATCCACGGCCTGTTCGCCAACTGGAAGCCGCAGCAGGCCTATCTGAAAGGCACCGAGGTCAACTTCACCGTGGACAACCTGTTCAACAAGGCCATTCGGCCTGAACTGTCGGGGGAGAATGCCTTGGTGCAGGGGCGCAACGCCAAGATCAGCGTGACGCGGTTCTTCTGATTGTTGCCAGTCGCGGTGGAGGCGAGCTTGTCGGGGCGCCGAACCACCGCGAACATTGGCGGTGTGCTTTTCGCGGGCAAGCCCGCTCCCACAGGGCCTGGCAATACTCAGCCGGCAATGAGCCCATCCGCCCGCAACAGGCTCTCCAGGCAATGCTCCTGCACTCCATAGAAAGCCTTGAGCTGGGCGATCTTCTCCAGCAGCGCGCTGTTATCCGCCGCCTGCCTGCGCTTGACCGCCAGGATCATCTTGTTCTTGTTGGTGTGCTCCAACGAAATGAACTCGAATACTTTGGTCTCGTAGCCACAGGCTTCCAGGTACAACGCGCGCAGGCTGTCGGTGAGCATCTCGGCCTGCTGACCCAGGTGCAGGCCGTATTGCAGCATCGGCTGCAACAGCCCTGGGCTGTGCAGTTGCGGGCGGATCTGCTTGTGGCAGCACGGTGAGCACATGATGATCGATGCGCCGCAGCGGATACCGGTATGGATGGCGTAGTCGGTGGCGATGTCGCAGGCGTGCAGCGCGATCATCACCTCGATGGCATCGGGCACCACGCTGCGCACATCGCCGCACTGGAACTCCAGGCCAGGATGCTCCAGCCGCGCCGCGGCAGCGTTGCACAGTTCGACCATGTCGGGGCGCAATTCCACGCCGGTCACTTGCGCCTCGCGCCCGAGGGAATTGCGCAGGTAGTCGTGCATGGCGAAGGTCAGGTAGCCCTTGCCCGAACCGAAGTCGGCGACGCGCAGCAACTGGTCCGCCGCCAGCGGCGCGCTGCCCAGGGCATGCTCGAAGACCTCGATGAACTTGTTGATCTGCTTCCACTTGCGCGACATCGACGGAATCAGCGCACCTTGGGCGTCGGTCACGCCCAGATCGCGCAGAAATGGCCGCGACAGTTCCAGGTAGCGTTTCTTCTCGCGATCATGCCCGCTCGCCGCAGCCTCACGCGGCACTTGGGTGCTGTGACGCTGCAACAGCGGCTTGCCCTTCTTGCTGAACCCCAGTTGCACCTCGCCTTCGGCGGTGAACAGGTGGGCATTGCGAAAGCTCTCCGGCAGCAATTCGGCGACCAGGGCCTGGGCCTGATCCCGCGGCAGGTTGCGGGTGATGTCGCGGGTCTGGTGACGGTAGACCAGCGACAGGCAGGGCTGGCCCTTGATCTGTACAGGCTTGGCGATGATCCGCTGCAGGCTCTGGTCGGCACCGACATGGCGCGCCAGGACCAGCTTGGTCAGGGTTTCGCTCTGCAGGGCATCGCCCAGCAAGGTCAGGAACTGGGCGCGGGCGTCCGCCGCGGGGGTGGAGGAAGACATGGGAAGGGGGTGCCTCAAGATGCGCAATGGCGGGCATTCTACAGGTTTGCAGGCTTGAGTGGCTGTGCGGGCCCCATCGTCGGCCTGCACCGCCACACACTGTTCAATCCAGGATCAGCAACTGGTTGGGCAACTGGTTGCGCCGCCGCGTCGGCGGCAGGTGCTGGCTGAGCAACTCGCCACACGCATCGATGCATTCGACGAACCCCTGCAAGGTGCGTCCCGCGCAGACGTGAGCGGTAAACCGCGCCACCAGTTCTGCACGGACCCGCTCGTCCAGGTGCCGGGCGATGCCCTCGTCGGCCAGGATGGTCACATAGCGCTCCGCCTCGCTGACGAAGATCAACACCCCGGTGGCGCCCTCGGTGCGTTGCAGGTTCTGCTCACGAAATTGCCGCCGGGCGAGAGCGGCGGCACGGCGGTGGCGCAGCATCCGAGGGACCAGCCAGCCGGCCAGGCGCGGGTTGCGCAGCAACAGGCTGAAGGCGATGAAGGTCAGCACCTGGGCCACCAGCAGCCCACGCAGCCCAGGCCACCCCAGCAGCACCTGCACCAACCCGGGCAGCGCCAGCGCCAGCAGCACAGCCCACAACAACGGCAGGTAGGCATAGTCATCGGCGTGGCGCGCCAGCACCGTCACCAGCTCCGCGTCGGTGCGCTGTTCGGCACGGGCAATGGCTTCGGCAACCTGGCGTTGTTCGTATTCATTGAGAAGGGTCATGCCTTCGGTCTCTCGATCGTTCTTATAGTTGTTAGCCCGGCACGCGGTCGGCGAGAGTGTATCTCATCGAGCCCCACTTATAAGGCATAATCCGCGGCGACCGCGGGAGGATGGGGGAGCGACCTGTTACACCGCCAGCGGGCCAGACAACAACAGCCGTCCGAAAAATCGGCCGCGAGCGAACCACTCGACAACGGAATTGATGATGAAACTGTCCTTGCTGGGCCTGGCCATGGGCCTTGCCAGTCAGGCGGCCGTGGCCGCCACCTCCGCACCGCCCCTGGAAGACAAGCGGGCCTTCATCGACCATCTGATCAGCCAGATGACCGTCGACGAGAAAATCGGTCAGTTGCGCCTGATCAGTATCAGCCCGGAAATGCCGCGCGAAAAGATCCGCGAGGAGATCGCCGCCGGTCGCATCGGCGGGACCTTCAACTCGCGCACCGCGCCGGAGAACCGGCCGATGCAGGACGCCGCCATGCGCAGCCGTCTGAAGATTCCGATGTTCTTTGCGTACGACACCATCCACGGTGAACGTACGATCTTCCCGATAAGCCTGGGCCTGGCAGCGACCTGGGACATGGACGCCATCGCCAAGGTCGGCCGCACCTCGGCCATCGAAGCCTCGGCCGATGCCCTGGACATGACCTTCGCGCCGATGGTCGACATCGCCCGCGACCCACGCTGGGGCCGCACCAGCGAGGGCTTCGGCGAGGACACCTACCTCACCTCGAAGATCGGTCAGGTGATGGTCCGCTCGTTCCAGGGCAAGAGCCCGGCCGAGCCCGACAGCATCATGGCCATCGTCAAGCACTTTGCCCTGTACGGCGCAGTGGAAGGCGGGCGCGACTACAACACGGTCGATATGAGCCTGCCGAAAATGTACAACGACTACCTGCCGCCCTACCGCGCCAGCCTCGACGCCGGTGCGGGCGGAGTGATGGTGGCGCTGAACTCGATCAACGGCGTGCCGGCCACCTCCAACACCTGGCTGATGAACGACCTGCTGCGCAAGGAGTGGGGCTTCAAGGGTGTGACCATCAGCGACCACGGCGCCATCCAGGAGCTGATCCGCCACGGCGTGGCCCGCGACGGCCGCGAAGCGGCGAAGCTGGCGATCAAGGCCGGCATCGACATGAGCATGAACGACACCCTCTACGGCCAGGAGCTGCCGGGGCTGCTCAAGTCCGGTGAAGTGACCCAGGCCGAGCTCGACCAGGCGGTACGCGAAGTGCTGGGTGCCAAGTACGACATGGGCCTGTTCAAGAACCCCTACGTGCGCATCGGCAAGCCCGAGACCGACCTCAAGGACTACTACGGCGACGACCGCCTGCACCGTGAGGCCGCCCGCGACGTGGCCCGCCGCAGCCTGGTGCTGCTGGAGAACAAGAAGCAGGCCCTGCCGCTGAAGAAGGCCGGCACCATCGCCCTGGTCGGCCCGCTGGCCGATGCCCCGATCGACATGATGGGCAGCTGGGCCGCCGACGGCCGCCCCGAACACTCGGTAACGGTTCGCGAAGGCCTGCGTCGCGCCACCGAAGGCAAGGCCAAGGTCATCTATGCCAAGGGTTCGAACGTCACCGGCGACAAGGCGATCTTCGACTACCTGAACTTCCTCAACTTCGCGGCGCCGGAAATCATCGACGATCCGCGTCCGGCCGCCGTGCTGATCGATGAAGCGGTCAAGGCCGCCCAGCAATCGGACGTGGTGGTGGCGGTTGTAGGTGAATCGCGCGGCATGTCCCACGAGTCGTCCAGCCGCACCACCCTGGAGATTCCGGCGGTACAGCGCGAGTTGATCAAGGCGCTGAAGGCCACCGGCAAACCCCTGGTGCTGGTGCTGATGAACGGCCGGCCACTCTCGATTGCCTGGGAGCGCGAGCAGGCCGATGCCATCCTCGAAACCTGGTTCAGCGGCACCGAAGGCGGCAACGCCATCGCCGATGTACTGTTCGGCGACTACAACCCGTCCGGCAAGCTGGCCATCACCTTCCCGCGTTCGGTCGGGCAGATCCCGATGTACTACAACCACCTGAGCATCGGCCGCCCGTTCACCCCGGGCAAGCCGGGCAACTACACCTCGCAGTACTTCGAGGAGCCCAATGGCCCGCTGTATCCGTTCGGTTACGGCCTGAGCTACAGCAGCTTCGAGCTCTCGGACCTTGCGCTGTCGAAGACCGCGCTCAAGCGGGGTGACAACCTGCAGGCCGAAGTGACGGTGAAGAACACCGGCAAGGTCGATGGCGAAACCGTTGTGCAGCTGTACATCCAGGATGTCAGCGCTTCGATGAGCCGTCCGGTGAAAGAGCTGAAGAACTTCCAGAAGGTGCTGCTCAAGGCGGGCGAGTCCCGCACCTTGACCTTCCGCATCAGCGAGGATGACCTGAAGTTCTACAATGGCCAGCTGCAGCACGTGGCCGAGCCTGGGCAGTTCAACGTTCAGGTCGGGCTGGACTCGCAGGCCGTGCAGCAGCAGAGCTTCGAGTTGCTGTAGACCGCCGCGGCCCCTTCGCGGGCAAGCTCGCTCCCACAGGGCCACATGTGCTCTTGTGGGAGCGGGTTTACCCGCGAAGGGGCCGGCACCTTAAACAGAACGCCCGGACTCGCACCATGCCCTCACCCTTCCGCGCCCTGCGCCTGGCCTTGATCATTCTGCTGATCCTGGTCGGCACTGCCCTCAGCGCCAGTTGGGCGATGCACCACGCCAAGCGCCAGGCGATGCAGACCGACGCACGCCGGGCCAGCGAGCAATTGACCCTCTACGCCAACGGCCTGCATACGCTGATCGAACGCTACCGCGCCCTGCCCGCCGTCCTGGCGCTGGACCCGGAGCTGATCGACGCCCTGCGCGGCCCGGTCGGCGAATCGCTGCAGGATGCACTGAACCGCAAGCTCGAACGCATCAACGGCGCCGCCAACTCCTCCACCCTCGAACTGCTCGACCGCACCGGCCTGGCCGTGGCAGCCAGCAACTGGCGCCTGCCGACCACATACGTCGGCTCCAACTATGGCTTTCGCCCCTATTTCAAGCAGACCCGCAGCCAGGGCTCGGGCAGCTTCTATGCCGTCGGCGTGACCAGCGGCGTGCCGGGCTATTTCCTGTCCAGCGCAGTGAACGACGAGCACGGGCGCTTCCTCGGTGCCATGGTGGTCAAGCTCGAATTCCCCGAGCTTGAACGCGAATGGCGCCAGGGCAGCGACATCCTGCTGGTCAGCGATGCGCGCGGGATCATCTTCATCGCCAACCAGAACGGCTGGCGCTACCGCGAGCTGCAGCCCCTGACCGCCGCAGACCGCGCCGAGCTGGCCGAAACCCGCCAGTACGACAAGCAGCCGCTGGTCCCTCTGCAGCACCAGTTGCTGACCCGCTTCGACGAACGCAGCACATTCAGCCGCGTGCAGGGGCCGGACGGTAGCGCCGACTATCTGTGGGAGAGCCTGCCGCTGACCACCGAGGGCTGGACCCTGCACCTGCTGCGCAAGCCGCAGGTCAGCGAGGATGCCCGCAACGCGGCGTTGTCTGGCGCAGCCGTATGGCTGAGCCTGGTGTTCGCCGTGCTGTTCGTCAGCCAGCGCCTGCGCATCGCCCGCCTGCGCCAGCGCAGCCGCGAAGAGCTGACACGCCTGGTCGAGGAGCGCACCCGCGAGCTGCGCACCGCCCAGGAAGGCCTGGTGCAGTCGGCCAAGTTGGCGGCGCTGGGGCAGATGTCGGCGGCGCTGGCCCATGAGATCAACCAGCCGCTGACCACCCAGCGCATGCAACTGGAAACCCTGCGCCTGCTGCTCGACCATGGCCGCCACGAACAGGCGCGCCAGGCGCTGGAGCCGCTGGAGCAGATGCTCACGCGCATGGCCGCCCTCACCGGCCACCTCAAGACCTTCGCACGCAATAGCCCAGGTGGGCTGCGCGAGCGTCTTGACCTGGCCACCGTGGTCGACCAGGCCCTGCACCTGCTCGACACCCGCATTCGCGGCGAGCAGGTCGAGGTGGCGCTGTACCTGGCGCGTCCTGCGTGGGTGCGCGGCGATGCGATCCGCCTCGAACAGGTGCTGATCAACCTGCTGCACAACGCCCTCGACGCCATGGCCGACAAGCGCTACAAACGTCTGGAGATCCGCATCGAAGCCGAGGGCGAACGCTGGCACCTGAGCGTGCTCGACTCCGGTGGCGGCATCAAGGATGCCGACCTGGCCCGCGTCTTCGATCCCTTCTTCACCACCAAGCCGGTGGGCGAAGGGCTGGGCCTTGGCCTGGCAATTTCCTATGGCATCGTCCATGAAGCCGGCGGCCAGTTGCAGGTCGACAACCTGCCTGGCGGTGCCCGCTTCAGCCTTACCCTGCCCCGCGACCTGGAGCCTGCATGTTGAACTCAGTGATCGTCGTCGACGACGAAGCCAGCATCCGCACCGCGGTGGAGCAGTGGCTGAGCCTGTCCGGCTTCAGCGTGCAGTTGTTCGCCCGCGCAGAAGAATGCCTCGCACAACTGCCGCAACACTTCCCCGGCGTGGTCATCAGCGATGTGCGCATGCCGGGCATGGATGGCCTGCAACTGCTCGAACGCCTGCAGGCACAGGACCCTGACTTGCCAGTGATCCTGCTCACCGGCCACGGCGATGTGCCGATGGCAGTGGAGGCCATGCGCAACGGCGCCTACGACTTCCTGGAAAAACCCTTCACCCCACAGCACTTGTTGGGCAGCCTGCGCCGCGCCCTGGACAAGCGCCAACTGGTGCTGGAAAACCGCGCGCTGCACCAGCAGGCCGACCTCAAGGAACGCCTGCAGGCGACCCTGCTGGGGATGTCCCAGGGCCTGCAACAGTTGCGCCGGCAGGTACTGGAGCTGGCGGGATTGCCAGTCAATGTGCTGATTCGCGGTGAGACCGGCAGCGGCAAGGAGCGCGTGGCGCGCTGCCTGCACGACTTCGGCCCGCGCGCCGACAAACCCTTCGTCGCCCTCAATTGCGCGGCTATCCCCGAAGCCCTGTTCGAGGCCGAGCTGTTCGGCCATGAGAGCGGCGCCTTCACAGGTGCCCAGGGCAAGCGCATCGGCAAGCTGGAATATGCCAACGGCGGCACAGTGTTTCTCGACGAGATCGAGAGCATGCCGCTGGCTCAGCAGGCCAAGTTGCTGCGGGTGATTCAGGAGCACAAGCTCGAACGCCTGGGTGCCAACCAGAGCATCAGTGTCGACTTGCGCATCATCGCCGCGACCAAACCCGATCTGCTCGACGAGGCCCGCGCCGGGCGTTTTCGCGAAGACCTGGCGTACCGTCTGAACGTCGCCGAACTGCGTCTGGCGCCGCTGCGCGAGCGGCGCGAGGACATTCCGCTGCTGTTCGAACATTTCGCCCGTACCGCCGCCGAGCGCCTGGGGCGCAGCAGCACCCCGCCGCTTTCAGGTGCGCAGCTGGCGCAACTGCTGGCCCATGACTGGCCGGGCAATGTGCGCGAGCTGGCCAATGCCGCCGAGCGCCATGCGCTGGGGCTGGATTCATCGAGCATCGAGGTGGCGCCGGGCGGTCAGTCGCTGAGCGAGCAGATGGAGGCGTTCGAGCTGCAGTGCCTGCGTGCGGCGCTGCGCCAGCACAAGGGCGAGATCAAAGGGGTCATGGAAACGCTGCAACTGCCGCGGCGGACACTGAACGAGAAAATGCAGCGCCATGGCCTGATGCGCGAGGACTTTATCGAGCGCGAATGAGCGGAATCTTGCCGATCAAAAGTTGCCAATAGGCGGGTTACCGCTCATATGGCCTGCACTCGGCCGGGATGAGCAGCGCGGCTGTTCGCGGGCAAGCCCGCTCCTACGGATACAGTGCAGGCCTTGATCCATCGCGCTTCTGTGGCGCTGGCGTGCCCATGAATGGGGCAGCCGACACCTCATTCGGATCGTTGCGCCCTCATTTGGCACACCTTCTGCAAAACCCTTCTCAAGCCGCGGTCCCGCGCGCCTCACAAAAACAACGAGAAGGTATCCCTGATGGATAACGCCACCACCCTGCCCGCCGGGGCGGCCACTGCGCCCGCCGCGGAAAAAACCACCGCCAGTCGTCTCAAGTCGATCTTCAGCGGTTCGATCGGCAACATGGTCGAATGGTACGACTGGTACGTCTACGCCGCATTCTCGCTGTACTTCGCCAAAGCCTTCTTCCCCGCTGGCGACACCACCGCACAACTGCTCAACACCGCCGCGATCTTCGCCGTGGGCTTCCTGATGCGCCCGATCGGCGGCTGGCTGATGGGGCTGTACGCCGACCGCAAGGGCCGCAAGGCTGCGCTGATGGCTTCGGTACTGCTGATGTGTGCAGGCTCGCTGGTCATCGCCCTGACCCCTGGCTATGAAACCATCGGTGTCGCCGCGCCAGTGTTGCTGGTGATCGCACGCCTGATGCAGGGCCTGTCGGTTGGCGGTGAATATGGCACCTCGGCCACCTACCTCAGCGAGATGGCCAGCAAGGAACGCCGTGGCTTCTTCTCCAGCTTCCAGTACGTCACCCTGATCTCCGGCCAGCTCATCGCCCTGGCGGTGCTGATCATCCTGCAGAATGTGCTGACCACCGAAGAACTGTATGCCTGGGGCTGGCGTGTTCCCTTCGTGATCGGCGCGCTGTGCGCGGTGGTTGCGCTGTACCTGCGCCGCGGCATGGAAGAGACTGCCTCCTTCACCAAGAAAGAGAAGTCCAAGGAAAGCCTGATGCGCACCCTGATGCGCCACCCCAAGGAGCTGATGACCGTGGTCGGCCTGACCATGGGCGGCACCCTGGCCTTCTACACCTACACCACCTACATGCAGAAGTACCTGGTCAACACCGTGGGCATGAGCATCAGTGACTCGACCACCATCTCGGCGGCCACCCTGTTCCTGTTCATGTGCCTGCAACCGGTGATCGGCGGGCTGTCCGACAAGATCGGCCGGCGCCCGATCCTGATCGCCTTCGGCGTGCTGGGCACCCTGTTCACCGTACCGATCCTCAGCACCCTGCACACCATCCAGACCTGGTGGGGTGCGTTCTTCCTGATCATGGCGGCGCTGATCATCGTCAGCGGCTATACCTCGATCAATGCCGTGGTGAAGGCCGAGCTGTTCCCCACCGAAATCCGCGCCCTGGGCGTCGGCCTGCCCTACGCCCTGACCGTGTCGATCTTCGGTGGCACTGCCGAGTACGTGGCCCTGTGGTTCAAGAGCATCGGCATGGAAACCGGTTTCTACTGGTACGTCACCGGCTGCATCGCCTGCTCGCTGCTGGTCTACGCGACCATGAAGGACACCAAGCAGCACTCGCGCATCACCACTGATTGATTCTGCGTTCGCTGTAAATGAAAAGGGTCGTTCCGGTGGAACGGCCCTTTTTTTGCGGCCGCAAAAAAGCTCTGCTGCGGGCACTTCTACCGTTCGCGTCAGTCCACTTTTTCTTGAGGTCAGGATACTTCCAACACTTGCTGCGGCTGACGACGCTGGTAGTAGGTAGCCAGCAGCACCAGCGCCAGCAGGATCGCACCCAACACCATGGAAGAGCCGATCGTGCCAAAGTCCAGACCGCCTTTCTCGTATGGCTTGGTGAGGAAATCGCCCAGGGTTGCACCGAATGGTCGGGTCAGCACGAAGGCTACCCAGAACAACACCACACCTGGGATGCGGGTCCAGTAACGGGCCATAGCAACCAACACGATGGCACTACCGATCAGCAGGGCGCCACCCGCGAAGCCCAGGCCTGAATCATCGGCAAGGTAGTCGCCCAGTGCAGTGCCCAGGGTGTTGGAGAACAGGATTGCCACCCAGTAGAACAACTCGCCCGCACGACTGCGGATGCGTGTGACATCCAGCGGATTACCACTCAGCCGCCACAGAACGAAGGTCAACAGCAGGATGCCGATCAGCAGCGCTGAACCTGCGGCGTAACCCAACCCGAGCGTGCGATCCATGAAATCGGACATGGTGGTGCCAGCGGTGCTGGTGGACAGTATCACCAGCCAGTAGAGCACTGGGTGATAGCGGCGGGAATAAAGTTGGGTGAGCAACGTCAGCAAGAACACACTGATCAACAACAGCGAACTCATGGCGTAGCCAATGTCGAGTGTCATCGACAGCAGGTCGCCAGCCGTCTCGCCCAACGTGGTGGCGCAGATCTTCATGACCCAGAAGGCCAAGGTGATTTGCGGAAGTTTATTCATCGTGTGCCGCTCCGGTTTCTGGAATGCGGCGATGTTGAAGATCAACGTCTGAAAAATCGGTTGGAAGGGAATGAAAAAACCGTTCAGCACCGACCGCGACCCAAGGGTTGACTCCTTAATTCGCTATTAATTGAAGGGGAGCAATCTACAAGCACTGGCAGAACGCTTTCGGAAATCTGAAATGCCGCATCCTGCGGCATAGAGCCAAACAGCTACTTACTTGGATGCTCCGTGCGCAAACACATCAATTAAACTGATTATTTAACGTAGTTTTTTGCGCTTTTTAATCAAATTAATCGGCGTAGCATGAGATCCATAGCAAGAACAAACCCCCTTGAATCTACTGGAGCAACAATCATGAAAAACCAACTGATCCTGACCCTGGCCCTTTCCGTCTTCGCCGCAGGCGTCTTCGCAGAAGACGGCTTTGACCGCACTAACGCCCACACCTTCGCCGCTGTACAAAGCCAATCGGCCAGCTACGCCGAAGATGGTTTCGACCGCACTGGCGGCCAACGCTTCGCTGAAGACGGTTTCGACCGCACTGGTGGTCAACGCTTTGCCGAAGACGGTTTCGACCGCACTGGCGGCCAACGCTTCGCCGAAGACGGTTTCGACCGCACTGGCGGCCAACGCTTCGCCGAAGACGGTTTCGACCGCACCGGTGGCCAACGCTTCGCCGAAGACGGTTTCGACCGCACCGGTGGCCAACGCTTCGCCGAAGACGGCTTCGACCGCACCGGCGGCCAGCGCTTCGCCGAAGATGGCTTCAGCCGCACCAACGCCCACCGCATCAGCTGATCACTGATGCGTGTCACCCAGCCCGGCTTTGGCCGGGCTTGATCATTCCCAGCCAGCCCAAGGCTTGGCACACTAGGCGCCTCGTCCGTCCCAGAGGAAGGGCCAAGGCCCTGCGCAGATGTACTACTACGAACCCGCCCAAGGCCACGGCCTGCCCCACGACCCGTTCAACGCCATCGTCGGCCCCCGGCCCATCGGCTGGATCTCTTCCCATGATCGCGAAGGCCGCCTGAACCTGGCGCCCTATAGCTTCTTCAACGCCTTCAACTACATTCCGCCGATCATCGGCTTCTGCAGCGTCGGGCGCAAAGACAGCCTGAACAACATCGAACAGACCGGCGAGTTCGTCTGGAACCTGGCCACGCGCCCGCTGGCCGAGCAGATGAACCAGAGCTGCGCGGCAGTGGCTGCGGATATCGACGAATTCGAGCTGAGCGGACTGACGCCGAGCCCCTCGAAAGTGGTCAGCGTGCCGCGGGTGAGCGAAAGCCCGGTGAACTTCGAGTGCAAGGTGAGCCAGATCATTCAGCTCAAGCGCGCCGATCAGGAGCTGGTGCCCAGCTGGCTGATCCTGGGTGAGGTGGTGGCCGTGCATATCGCCGACCACCTGCTCAAGGAGGGTATCTACGACACGGCTGCCGCCGAGCCGATCCTGCGTGGCGGTGGCCCGGCGGATTACTTCGAGCTGGGCAACCTGTTCAAGATGCGCCGCCCGCTGGCCTGATCACCAGGCCAGCTCGCCCTCTTCACCGACGCCCTGCAGGCGTTCGAGCTCGGCACAGGCCGCCTCGTCAGCGGCCAGTGCCGACTTGAACACCTGACCCTCCAGAACTTTGTGAAAGCGCGGTGCCCCACCCATGTGCAGGGCCTTGACCGCGATTGCCGCGTGGTAGCCGCCGCCTTCGACCGGGACCATCGCCGAAACGGCTTCGAAGCCCGGGAATTCTCTGCGTGCCATTGCTGTGCTCCAGCTGTTGATCGAGGGGCGGGATTCTACTGCAGCAGGCGTTACGGTAGTGGCCTTTTCGTGGGCAAGCGTGCCCGCGAAAAAGCCCCCCAACCAACCCTCAATCAAAGGTCTGCAGGTCCATGCTCGCCACCACCCGCTCCTGCACCAGATCGCCGAACACCTCGAGCGTCGGTGAGGCGAAGTAACCGCGCAGGGCCTGCTGGTCCTGCCAGCTACCACTGAGCAGCCACAGGTCGGCGTCAACCTGGGAGCGCTGGACGGTGAATGCCAGGCAGCCGGGGCTGCGCAGTGAAGGCTCGAGCAGGTCGCGCAGGCGCATGCCGAGTTCCACCGAACGACCGCTGCTGGCACGGATGAAAGCCAAGTGTGTGACCGGTTGATGCAAGGTCATGAACGATCTCCTTGAAGCAGGCGGGACGGAAAAGCCAGGCTGCCAAGATTAGGTCTTCGCCCGCACCCTGCGTTAGGCCATTTCTGTCTGCCGATTGCCTGATCCTGTCGCAATGCAGGATCAGGCAATCGGTCGGCAGCATTTGGCTAGCGCCGGATGTTGCCCAAATCTATGCTGGCCCGGTCCCTGAAGGAATTCGATCATGACCACTGCCCTTGCCGCTCTCGACCCGACCCTGGAAAACCAGCGCCTGGAACTCGCTGACCTGATCCTGAGGCACGCAGGCGACCCCCACGGACCACCGACGGCCATCGAGCAGCTATACCTGTCGCGTTACGAAGACAACATCCGTTCGAAGCCGGGCCTGGCCCTGCCGGCTCTCTGCGTCATGGCCCAGGGCAGCAAGAGCTTGTTCCTGGGCGATCAGCAGTATGCCTACGACCCGCTGCACTACATGGTGGTGTCGGTGGCCATGCCGATCAGTCGGGTGAGGCTCGACGCCAGCCCGGAAAACCCTGTGCTTGGGCTGCGGATCGACCTGGACGCGGCGGAGATCAGCCAGTTGATTGCCGAAAGCGGCCCGATGCTGGTGCCCAACGTGCAGTCCGGGCTTGGGCTGTATGTGGAAAAGACCGATGCGCACCTGCTCGATGCCTTGCTGCGCCTGGTCCGCTTGCTCGATACCCCGCGCGACATCCCGATGCTGGCCCCGCTGTTTCGCCGCGAAATCCTCTACCGCCTGCTGCGCGGGCCGCAGGGGCATCGCCTGTACGAGATTGCCCTGGCCAACAGCCAGACGCACCGGGTGAGCCAGGCGATCACCTGGCTCAACAAGCATTTTCACCTGCCGCTGCGCATCGAAGAGCTGGCCCGGGAAGTGAACCTGAGCACCTCGACCTTGCACCACAGGTTCAAGGCCGTGACGTCCATGAGCCCGTTGCAGTACCAGAAGCAACTGCGCCTGCAGGAAGCCCGGCGGCTGATGCTCAACGATGGTTTGGAGGCTGCGGTGGCGGGGTATCGGGTGGGCTATGAAAGCCCGTCGCAGTTCAGCCGGGAGTACAGTCGGCTGTACGGCGCGCCGCCGATTCGCGACATGGCGCGCCTGCGCTCAAGCGCGGGTTGACCCCGCGCGAGCACCTCAGCCAGCCACAGCTGCCTGCCACTGAGCCTGGTCCACCTGGATCAGGGTCGGCCCCTTGCGCTCCACCGCCAGCGCCAGCGCGGCCTGCAACTGCGCCACATCGCCGACATGTTCGGCCGCCGCACCCAGCCCCTGCGCAACGGTGATGAAGTCCGGGGTGTGGATGTCCACGCCCACGGGCTCGATGGCGCGATTGACCATGTACTTCTTGATCTCTTCGTAGCCTTGGTTGTTCCACAGCAGGACGATCAGCGGCACCTGTGCCTCGACTGCACTGGCCAGCTCCGGCAGTGTGAACTGCAGGCCACCGTCACCGATCAGGCACACCGACGGGGCCCGTTCAGCCATCACTTCGGCGCTGCCAAGCCAGGCGCCCATCGCCGCCGGCAAGGCATAACCGAGCGTGCCGTAGCCGGTCGAAGCGTTGAACCAGCGACGCGGACGGTCCAGGTCGAGGGTGAGGTTGCCGGTGTAGACCGGCTGGGTCGAGTCGCCCACCAGCACGGCATCGGGCAAGGTTTCCAGCACCGCGGCAAGCAGGCGGGTCTGGCTCAGGGTCGGTTGGTCCCAGCCAGCGGCCAGGTCGTTGCGCAGGCGCTCGGCACGGGCAGCGCCCCAGCGCTGGTCACGCACCGCAGGCTGCTCGGCCAGCGCCGCAACCAGGGCTTCGGCAGCCAGCTTGGCATCGGCGACCAGCGCCAGCTCAGGCAGGTAGTTGCGTACGGTCTGGTCCGGATCGATGTCGATGCGCAGCAGGCCGCCAGGGATCTCGAAACCGCCCTTGAAGGTCACGTCGTAGTCGGTTTCGGCAAGCTCGGTGCCAATGGCCAGAACCACGTCGGCCTCGGCAACCAGGGCGCGGGTTGCGGGCAGCGATTGGGTCGAACCGATCTGCAACGGATGGGCAGCCGGCAGCAGGCCCTTGGCATTGATGGTCAGGGCCACCGGTGCCTGGAGCTGCTCGGCCAACTGCGCCAGGGCATCGCCTGCCGCCAGCGCCCCACCACCGGCGAGAATCAGCGGGCGCTGGGCCTTGGCCAGGCGCTCAGCCATCTGCGCCACGACCTGTGGCGCGGCGCCCGCACGGCTGGTGCGTACCGGTCGAGCCTGTAGCAGGTGGTCGGCTGGCTCGACCAGCACATCCAGCGGGATCTCGATATGCACAGGGCGTGGCCGGGCACCGTCGAACACGGCGAAGGCACGGGCCAGTACCTGGGGCAGGTCATCGGCGCTCATCAAGGTCTGGGAGAACGCGGCAACGCCGGCCACCAACGCAGACTGGTTCGGCAACTCGTGCAGTTTGCCGCGCCCACCGCCCAGTGCATTGCGCGACTGCACGCTGGAGATCACCAGCATCGGGATCGAGTCGGCATAAGCCTGGCCCATGGCCGTGGTGATGTTGGTCATGCCGGGGCCGGTGATGATGAAGCACACCCCCGGCTTGCCCCGCGTGCGCGCGTAGCCATCGGCCATGAAGCCGGCGCCCTGCTCGTGGCGCGGCGTGACATGACGGATCGACGAGCGCGCAAGCCCGCGGTAGAGCTCTACGGTATGCACGCCGGGAATCCCGAACACATGATCTACGCCATAGCCTTCGAGGAGTTTGACCAGTACTTCGCCACAGGTTGCCATCATCGTTACCCTGATTCTTGTTGAAATCAGTGCCCATGGAACCAAGCCGCGGCTACCGCGACAATGCAAAAAAACACATACTAGCCATGTCTCCAGATCATGGCTTGACGCGATGAAACGACTCCCTCCCCTGCCCGCGCTGCACACCTTCCTGGTCACCGCCCAGCACTGCAACTTCACCCGTGCCGCCCAGCAGTTGCACATCACCCAGGGCGCTGTCAGCCGGCAGATCGCCGGGCTCGAGGAGCAGCTCGGCTATCCCCTGTTTCAGCGCCAGGCCCGTGGCCTGAGCCTGACCCGTGAAGGCCAGGACTGGCTGCCGCGGGTGCAGCAGGTGTTCGCCCTGATCGAACAGGGCGTACGCGAGGTCGGCGCGCGCACCGCGACCTTGCAGCTCAAGGCACCCACCTGCGTGATGCGTTGGCTGCTGCCGAGGCTGATGGAGTGGCAGGCGCTGCGCCCGGATGTGCCGGTGGAGCTGACCACCACCGTGCAGCACGGCGTGGATTTTCGTCATGAAGGTTTCGATGCTGCAGTGGTGTATGGCAGCCCGCCCGCCCAGGGCTCGCTGGTGCTCAAGCTGTTCGACGAGCAACTGACGCCGGTGTGCGCACCGTCGTTGCTGCAAGGCGGGGTGCCTCTGGAGCGAGTGGAGGACCTGGCGCAGCACATGCTGCTGCACCCCTCGCGCGACGAACATGACTGGCGCCTGTGGCTGCAGGCGGCTGGCGCTGCGTTCGAGCCGCAGGGCCGACGCCAGCATTTCGAGACACTGGACATGGCGATGGCCATGGCCTCGCAGGGAACCGGCGTGGCCATCGGCGACTGGGCGCTGATCGGCGATGACCTGCGCAGTGGGCGGTTATGCATGCCCTTCGCGCTGAAGGTGATGACGGGCAAAGGTTACTACCTGGTCTGCCCGTCGAAGAGCCTGCCACCGGGGCTCGGCGAGTTGCTGGACTGGCTGCAGGCACGCGCCGGCCTGTAGGAGCGGACTGGACTGGCCTTTGGCTTTTGAACAAGCCCGTTGCTGCTACAGCCGATGCGCGACATCAGTACCCGACAGTGAAGCGCTGGCGCGTATGGGCAGGCTTTTCAAGCTCGTCGATCAAGGCAATGGCATAGTCGGCGAAGGTGATCCAGCTCTTGCCGTCGGCCCCGATCAGCAGGTGATCCTTGCCCAGCGTATAGCGCCCGCTGCGCTCACCCTCGACGAACTCGGCCGAAGGCGAGAGGAAGGTCCAGTCCAAGGTCGGCTCCTGGCGCAAGGTGTCGAGAAAACGCACGCCGGCGCTGGCCTCGGCCTTGTAGGCCTCAGGGAAGTCCGGGCTGTCGATCACCCGCTGCCCCGACGGCAGCAGCAGGCTGCCGGCACCACCAACCACCAGCAGGCGCTTGACCCCGGCGCCCTTGACCGGCTCGATGATTGCCTGCGGCTCGAGGGTGGAGAAGTGTGCAGCGCTCAGCACAGCATCCACGCCCGTGACAGCCGCCTGCAGCGCAGCGCTGTCCCTGGCATCCAGCGCCTTGACCGTGACACCTTCACGGCCCTGCAGCGAAGACGGATCGCGGGCGATGGCGACCACGCTGTGGCCACGGCGCAGGGCCTCTTTCAGCAACTGGCTGCCAGCGCGGCCGGTGGCACCGATGATTGCGATCTTGCTCATGGGAAACACTCCATCAGGGTTGTAGGGGGTTACCACTTCATTTCGCCTTTTGCGACCTTGGCACCGAGCTCCAGCGAGCTTTCATCGGCCAGGTTCGGATAACGCTTGCTCATTGCAGCAATCAGCGCCGCCGCATCGCGGGCCTTGGCCGTCTCGCTGTCAAAGGCACGGATGTAGCCTGCGGTAAAGCGCACGGCGTCCAGCGAACGGCTGCTCTGGCCCAGGTAGTGACCCGGGATCACTGTGCGCGGGGCCAGTTTTTCGATGTGGGCGAGGGTTGCCAGCCAGTCGGTGTGGGACTGGGCCGACTGGGTGTCAGCCATCCATACGTGAATGTTCTCGGAAACCACAACACCACCGACCACCGCCTTGATCGAGGGAATCCAGACGAAGCTGCGGTCGGGCTGCGGGCCGTCCAGGCCAACGACTTCCAGCGTCTGCCCTTCCAGCTCCAGGCGGTTACCGGCCAACACCTGGGGCAAGACCAGTTTCGTGGGCTTGTCGGCGCCCATCTGCGGGCCCCAGTAGGCCAGCTTGGCGTCCATGGTCTGGCGGATGTGCGCCACGGTGGCAGCGGAGGCAACCACCTTGGCGTCTGGAAACGCCTGGGTCAGGGTGTCGAGGCCGAAGTAGTAGTCCGGATCGCCATGGCTGATGTAGATGGTGGTCAGCCGCTTGCCGCTGGCGCGCAGGCGCTCGGCCACCTGCTCGGCCTGGGTCTTGCCGAACTGCGCATCCACCAGCACGGCCTCCCGCTCGCCACTGACGATGACCGAACTGACCGGGAACAGTGCGTCATGGCCTGGGTTGTAGACATCCAGGTGCAGCGGATCGGCCGCCATTGCCTGGCCCGTCAGGGCAACACAGGCCAGCATCAGACTGCGCAGTGGAGTGAAAATCGACATGGAGAGATTCCTAAAGCGGGACGATGGAACACAGCTTAGTTGCCCGATCCGTCACAAAAAATGCGATGCTTGAACATAGTTTGTTTCTGAAATCGGGCAAATCATGGATCGTCTTAACGCCATGCGCGTGTTCGTCACCGTCGTCGACCTGGGCAGCCAGTCGGCCGCGGCAGATCACCTGGAGCTTTCCAGGCCTGTGGTATCGCGCTACCTCGCCGAGCTTGAAGAGTGGGTCGGCGCACGCTTGATGCAGCGCACCACGCGCAAGCTGAGCCTGACGGCCGCGGGCCTGGACACCCTGCCACGCTGCCGACAGATGCTGGAACTGGCCTGCGACCTGCAGACAGCGGTGCGTGCGCCTGAAGACGCACCGCGCGGCGAGCTGCGCATCAGCGTGAGCACCTCGTTCGGTCAGGCGCAGTTGGTGGATGCGGTGGCGGAGTACGTGAAGCGCTATCCGGGAGTGAAGGTGGAGTTGCAGATGCTCGATCGCACGGTCAACCTGGTTGACGAGCGCATCGACCTGGCGATCCGCACCAGCAACGACCTGGACCCGAACCTGATTGCCCGGCGCCTGAGCGTCTGCCGTTCGGTGGTCTGCGCCAGCCCCGCCTACTTGCACGAGTACGGCACGCCGCAGCGAGTCGAGGACTTGACCCAGCACAACTGCCTGACCCACGCCTACTTCGGCCACAGCCTGTGGCATTTCGAGGTGGCCGGTGAACAGGTCGCGGTGCCCGTGCAGGGCAACATCAGCGCCAACGAGGCCCTGACCTTGCAGAAGGCTGCCCTGGCCGGTGCCGGAATCGCCATGCTGCCGACCTACCAGGCCGCTTGCGCAGTGCGTCGCGGCGAGCTGGTGAAGTTACTGCCCATGGCCCGACCACGGGAGCTGAACCTCAATGCGGTCTACACCTCACGCAAACACATGCCGGCAACCTTGCGCAGCATGCTGGACTTTCTTGCCCAGCGGTTCAGTGAAGAACCGCTGTGGGATCGGGAGATGGATTAGCGCGCCGCTGCTACGGAAATCACACCGATCTCGATGCTCGCTCCAGGCAATTGCTGCGCCCTGACCTATGCTTACAGGCATCACCTGTGGCCACAGCAGGAGGTAGGCAACATGGGCATCAAATCCAGACGCTGCGCGATCGTCCTGGCCCTGGTCGCCGTGGCCGGGCTCTACGGTTCGGCCTGCTGGCGCGTCGAGCTGCTGCGCAGCCAGCCCAGTACCGCGGCCAGTTGCGCACACGAACACTGCGTCCCGCACACTGCAACGCTGAGCGCTCTCAGGTAGCCCGACAACGCCTGTCGGTCACTCCTCGACGCTCATGTACTCCTTGGCCCAGCGGATGTAATCCTCAGGCTGGGTGTAGGTGTGCGAAAGCTCGGTGGCGCTGAGGTTCTCGGACTTGTTCTGCTGCCCGCGCTGCAGACGCAGGCAGTCGTAGGTGGCCTTGATCGCGGCGAAGTACGCTGCATGGCCATCGACCACGATGCGCACGCCCAGGCGCGCTAGGCGTTCGTCGTCACGCAGGTTCGGATTGCCGTAGCTGACCAGCATCAGCGGCACGTTCAGGTGCTCGGTGATCTGCTCCAGTTGCTCGAAATCCTTCACCCCCACCATGCAGATACCGTCGGCACCGGCCTTCTGGTAGCTCTGGGTGCGGACGATGATTTCCTCGGTGCTCAGTACGCCGGCGTTGGTGCGGGCAATGATCGACAGCGACGAGTCGACACGTGCCTCCAGCGCTGCACGGATCTTGCCGACGCCCTCTTCCACCGAGATCAGGTCGGTGGACTTGCGACCGAACTGGGCCGGCAGCAGGGTGTCTTCGATGGTCAGGGCCGCCACGCCGGCGCGCTCCAGCTCGATCACCGTACGCATGACGTTCAGCGCATTGCCATAGCCATGGTCGGCATCGGCAATGAACGGCAACTGGGCGACGCGGCCAATGCGTGTGGCCTGCTCGACGAATTCGCTCAGGGTGATCAGGGCGAAGTCCGGGGCGGCGAGCACCTGCAGGGACGCGACCGAGCCGCCGAGGATACCGACTTCAAAGCCCAGGTCTGCGGCGATGCGCGCCGACATCGGGTCGAAGACTGAAGCTGTGTGATAGCACGAACCCGACGCGAGCAGTTCGCGGAAGGCAAAACGCAGATCTTGGTGGGAAGCCTTGGGCATGATCACTCCGCATAAACGTGAAAAATCGAACTGGCTGACTACCGCCCCTGAACCGGGACCCTCCGCCTGTCATAGACATGACATGCAGAGAGTGGAAGAGAAGTGGGGGATTACAGCGATGCGGAAACCTGGGTCACAATGCACCAAATGGGTGCAAACCAGTGTATTTCGGCTGCTATGAACTTGCACGATATCACGCAGCCATGCGCGTTCGTGTGAAAGCGCTTATGCCGATCGCGCATAGGCGATGCAGACAGTACATAGGAAGCTACCTAACTCAGGTTACAATCCTCATCGCGTTTGCAGCCATTTCACTCGCCACGGGCCGCCGACGAACAGCACAATTTCACGACCTCCGACCACAAGGTGTGACCCCGTGACCGCCGCCCTGCCTCCCGCCGTCTTGCGCAGCGTGCTCAGCGCGCTGATGCTGGCGATTCTTCTTGGTGCCCTCGACCAGACCATCGTCGCCGTCTCCATGCCAGCGATTTCCGCCCAGTTCAACGATGTCGGCCTGCTGGCCTGGGTCATCTCCGGCTATATGGTGGCCATGACCGTGGCCGTGCCGATCTACGGCAAGCTGGGCGACCTTTATGGCCGTCGGCGCATGATCCTCACCGGCACCGCACTGTTCACCCTGGCCTCGATCTTCTGCGCCCTGGCCCAGAATATGGAACAACTGGTGCTGGCGCGGGTGCTGCAAGGTATCGGCGCGGGTGGCATGGTCTCGGTCAGCCAGGCAATCATCGGCGACTTCGTCCCGCCTCGCGAGCGTGGACGCTACCAGGGATATTTCAGCAGCATGTACGCGCTGGCCAGCGTGGCTGGCCCGGTGCTCGGCGGGTGGCTGACCGAGTACCTGTCGTGGCGCTGGGTGTTCTGGATCAACCTGCCGCTGGGGCTTTGCGCCTGGTGGGTGATCCGCCGCGCGCTGATGGGCATGCCGGTCCAACGCCGGGAAGCGCAGGTCGACTATATCGGTGCATTGCTGCTGATCCTGGGCCTGGGCAGTTTGTTGCTGGGCATCACCCTGGTCGGCCAGGGCCATGCCTGGACCGCGCCGCCGGTGCTGGCCCTGATTGCCTGCGCGGTGCTGGGCCTGGCGCTGTTCGTCGCCCACGAACGCCGCTGCCAGGAACCGCTGTTGCCACTGAAGCTGTTCGGCAACCGGGTCGCCGTGCTGTGCTGGTGCGTGATCTTCTTCGCCAGCTTCCAGTCGATCTCGCTGACCATGCTCATGCCACTGCGCTTCCAGAGCATCACCGGTGCCGGCGCCGACAGCGCCGCGCTGCACCTGCTGCCGTTGGCGATGGGGTTGCCGCTGGGCGCCTTCAGCGCAGGCCGCCTGACCACCTTCACCGGGCGCTACAAACCACAGATCCTGGCGGGCGCGCTGCTGATGCCGCTGGCGATCCTCGGCATGGCCCTAACTCCGCCGCAATCAGCCTGGCTGGGCGGGCTGTTCATGCTGCTGACCGGCATCGCCTGCGGGCTGCAGTTCCCGACTTCGCTGGTGGGGACACAGAGCGCAGTGGACATGAAGGATATCGGCGTGGCCACCAGCACCACCAACCTGTTTCGCTCCCTGGGCGGGGCGATGGGTGTGGCCTGCATGTCCAGCCTGCTGCTGGCGCTGCTGCATGTCGGAGGGCTGGAGGTGCTGGGCAACCCGCTGCTGGGCAGCCTGAAGGGCGGCGAGACGGACCCGGCGACCCAGGCACACCTGCTGGTGACGTTCCGATACCTGCTGCTGGCCAGTGCCGGCGCAGCACTGCTGGGGCTGCTGGCAGCACTGGCGTTGCCGGACCGGCAATTACGCGGGCATTGAAAAGGCCAGGGCCGCAACGCGGCCCCTTTTTAACCCCGACTTAATCCTGCCGGGAAAGACTTCCTCACAATCCTTAACAAAGTGTCATTTGCGCAGGGCCGGGCTCAAGCGCAGCATATCCAACCCTGTGTCGACCCATTTTTCCGCATCGCGCAGCAGGTCGAAGCTGTCCGGCAGCAGCAGCCAGCGCCCGATAAGGCCGTCGACATAGGCGAACATGGCGATGGCCGCACGCTCGACATCCAGGTCGGCGGGCAACTGGCCACGGCGTACTGCATTGGCCAGGGCACGGGAAATGCCTTCGTGGCATTCGACGATGGCGCCTTGTCGCTGCTGGCGGATCTCACACATCTCATCGGTGAACTCGCACTTGTGATGCAGGATTTCATTGATACGCCGGGTCCTGGCGTCCAGTACCAGCTCATTGAGCACTTGCAACAGCAGCTTGCGCATGCAGCCGAGCGGGTCGAGTTCGTCCTCGCTTTCGCTGGCACGCGCGAGGTGGTCATGGGTCTCGTGCAAACTGTCGAGCAGCGCCTGGACCAACTCGGCCTTGTTACTAAAATGCCAGTAGATCGCACCACGGGTGACCCCCGCGATCTCGGCGATATCGGCCAAGGTGGTTCGCGCAACTCCGCGCTTGTAGAAAGCCTTTTCCGCCGCCTCGATGATCTGGGCGCGGGTTTCCTGGGCTTCCTCTTTGGTTCGACGGACCATGGCAGCTCAACCTCATCTGAGCCCGGCACAAGATCGCACGGGCTTTAAACCGGGTTCACCTCTGCAGGGCGGCTCCCGGGTGCATTAATCACGTTTTGCGGTAGTAGCCTGGTACCACCACGCGGTATTTACAAACAACCATGAATGTAAGTATATTCGTTAGTAAGCTACTAATCCACCGGATAGCGATTTTTCTTAAAAGACTCTTCCACTATTCTTGAGCTCCCCCTGCTCCTGCGACCCGAGGATCCTCATGCAATTCAAGCCAGCCGTTACCGCCCTGGTTTCCGCCGTCGCCCTGGCAACCCTGCTCAGTGGCTGCAAGAAAGAAGAAGCCGCGCCCGCAGCGCAGGCTCCTCTGGTCGGCGTCGTCACCCTGCAGCCGCAGGCCTTCACCCTGACCTCGGAACTGCCGGGGCGCACCAGCGCCTACCGCATCGCCGAAGTCCGGCCACAGGTCAACGGCATCATTCTCAAGCGCCTGTTCAAGGAAGGCAGCGACGTCAAGGAAGGGCAGCAGCTCTACCAGATCGACCCTGCCGTCTACGAGGCCAACCTGGCCAACGCCCAGGCCAACCTGCAGGCCACCCGATCGCTGGCCGAGCGCTACAAGCAACTGATCGACGAGCAAGCCGTCTCCAAGCAGGAATACGACGACGCCAATGCCAAACGATTGCAGGCCGAGGCATCGCTCAAGAGCGCGCAGATCGACCTGCGCTACACCAAGGTGCTGGCACCGATCAGCGGTCGTATCGGTCGCTCCTCGGTCACCGAAGGCGCGCTGGTGAGCAACGGCCAGACCAATGCCATGGCCACCATCCAGCAGCTCGACCCGATCTACGTCGACGTGACCCAGTCCACCGCCGAACTGCTCAAGCTGCGCCGTGACCTGGAAAGCGGAAAGCTGCAGAAGGCCGGCGACAACGCTGCGAAGGTCCAGTTGGTCCTCGAAGACGGCAGCAAGTTCGCCGGCGAAGGTCGCCTGGAGTTTTCCGAAGTCTCGGTCGACGAGACCACCGGTTCCGTGACCCTGCGCGCCGTCTTCCCCAATCCCGACCACACCCTGTTGCCCGGCATGTTCGTGCATGCCCGCCTGCAGGCAGGGGTCAATGCCAACGCCATCCTCGCCCCGCAACAAGGTGTGACCCGCGACCTCAAGGGCGCGCCCACAGCACTGGTGGTGAACAAGGATAACAAGGTGGAACTGCGTCAGCTCAAGGCCAGCCGCACGCTGGGCAACGAGTGGCTGGTCGAGGAAGGCCTCAACGCGGGCGACCGCCTGATCACCGAAGGGCTGCAATATGTGCGCCCGGGTGCCGAGGTAAAGGTCAGCGAAGCCACCAACGTCAAGAAGCCGGCCAGCCCTGAACAGGCCAGCGCAGCGAAAGCAGACGCCAAAGCGGAGTAAACCATGTCGAAGTTCTTTATCGATCGCCCGATCTTCGCCTGGGTGATCGCCTTGGTGATCATGCTGGTCGGGGCCTTGTCGATCCTGAAGCTGCCGATCAACCAGTACCCAAGCATTGCGCCGCCGGCCATCGCCATTGCCGTCACCTACCCGGGTGCCTCTGCGCAGACCGTGCAGGACACCGTGGTGCAGGTCATCGAGCAGCAGCTCAATGGTATCGACAACCTGCGTTATGTATCGTCGGAAAGCAACTCCGACGGCAGCATGACCATCACTGCGACCTTCGAGCAGGGCACCAACGCCGACACGGCGCAGGTCCAGGTGCAGAACAAGCTCAACCTGGCCACCCCGCTGCTTCCACAGGAAGTACAGCAGCAAGGTATTCGCGTCACCAAAGCCGTGAAGAACTTCCTGCTGGTGATCGGCCTGGTCTCCGAAGATGGCAGCATGACCAAGGACGACCTGGCCAACTACATCGTCTCCAACATGCAGGACCCGATCTCGCGTACCGCAGGTGTCGGTGACTTCCAGGTGTTCGGTGCCCAGTACGCCATGCGTATCTGGCTCGACCCGGCCAAGCTCAACAAGTACCAGTTGACCCCGGTCGATGTGCGTACCGCAGTCACCGCGCAGAACGTGCAGGTTTCCTCCGGCCAGCTCGGTGGCCTGCCCGCCATGCCGGGTACCCAACTCAACGCCACCATCATCGGCAAGACCCGCCTGCAGACCGCCGAGCAATTCGAGAAGATCCTGCTCAAGGTCAACAACGATGGCTCGCAGGTACGCCTGCGCGACGTCGCCAAGGTCGGCCTGGGCGGCGAGAACTACGCGGTCAGCGCGCAGTTCAACGGCAAGCCGGCATCGGGCCTGGCGGTCAAGCTGGCGACCGGTGCCAACGCCCTGGATACCGCCAAGGCGCTGCGCAAGACCATCAGCGACCTGGAACCGTTCTTCCCGCCGGGCGTGAAAGCGGTGTTCCCGTATGACACCACGCCGGTCGTCACCGAATCGATCAGCGGGGTGATCCACACCCTGATCGAGGCCGTGGTCCTGGTGTTCCTGGTGATGTACCTGTTCCTGCAGAACTTCCGCGCCACCATCATCACCACCATGACCGTTCCGGTGGTGTTGCTGGGCACCTTCGGCATCCTTGCGGCCGCAGGCTTCAGCATCAACACCCTGACCATGTTCGCCATGGTCCTGGCCATCGGCCTGTTGGTGGACGATGCCATCGTCGTCGTGGAAAACGTCGAGCGGGTGATGTCCGAAGAGGGGCTGCCACCCAAGGAAGCGACCAAGCGCTCGATGCAGCAGATTCAGGGCGCACTGGTCGGTATCGCCCTGGTGCTTTCGGCGGTACTGCTGCCGATGGCCTTCTTCGGCGGCTCCACCGGCGTGATCTACCGGCAGTTCTCGATCACCATCGTATCGGCCATGGGCCTGTCGGTGCTGGTGGCACTGATCTTCACCCCGGCGCTGTGCGCGACCATGCTCAAGCCGCTGAAAAAGGGTGAGCACCACACGGCCAAGGGCGGCTTCTTCGGCTGGTTCAACCGTAACTTCGACCGCAGCGTAAAGGGCTACGAGCGCAGTGTCGGCACCATCCTGCGCAACAAAATCCCGTTCCTGCTGGCCTATGCGCTGATCGTGGTGGGCATGATCTGGCTGTTCAGTCGCATCCCCACCGCGTTCCTGCCTGAAGAAGACCAGGGCGTACTCTTCGCCCAGGTGCAGACCCCGGCCGGTTCCAGTGCCGAACGCACCCAGGTGGTCGTCGACAAGATGCGCGAATACCTTCTCAAGGACGAAGCCGACACCGTGTCGTCGGTGTTCACCGTGACCGGTTTCAACTTCGCCGGTCGTGGCCAGAGCTCGGGCATGGCGTTCATCATGCTCAAACCTTGGGGCGAGCGTTCGGCCGAGAACAGCGTGTTCAATCTCTCGGCCCGCGCCCAGCAGCACTTCTTCAGCTTCCGCGATGCGATGGTGTTCGCCTTCGCACCGCCGGCAGTGCTCGAGCTGGGTAACGCCACCGGCTTCGACGTGTTCCTCCAGGACCGTGCCGGCGTCGGCCACGAGAAGCTCATGGAAGCGCGCAACCAGTTCCTGGCCAAGGCCTCGCAGAGCAAGATCCTCTCTGCGGTGCGCCCCAACGGCCTGAACGACGAGCCGCAGTACCAGCTGATCGTCGACGATGAGCGCGCCAGTGCCCTGGGCGTCACCATTGCCGACATCAACAACACCCTGTCGATCGCGCTGGGTGGCAGCTACGTCAACGACTTCATCGATCGTGGCCGGGTCAAGAAGGTGTACATCCAGGGCGACTCCAGTGCCCGCATGAGCCCCGAAGACTTGCAGAAGTGGTACGTGCGCAACGGCCAGGGCGAGATGGTGCCGTTCTCCTCCTTCGCCTCCGGTGAATGGACCTACGGCTCGCCGAAGCTGTCGCGTTACAACGGCGTGGAAGCAGTCGAGATCCTCGGTGCCCCGGCGCCGGGCTACAGTACCGGTGAGGCCATGGCCGAGGTCGAACGCATCGTCGGCGAACTGCCGTCGGGCATCGGCTACTCCTGGACCGGCATGTCCTACGAGGAGAAGCTCTCCGGTTCGCAGATGCCGGCGCTGTTCGCCCTTTCGCTGCTGTTCGTGTTCCTCTGCCTGGCAGCGCTGTACGAAAGCTGGTCGATCCCGATCGCCGTCGTGCTGGTGGTGCCGCTGGGTATCATCGGTGCACTGATCGCCACCAGCATGCGCGGGCTGTCGAATGACGTGTACTTCCTCGTCGGCCTGCTGACGACCATCGGCCTGGCGGCGAAAAACGCCATTCTGATCGTCGAGTTCGCCAAAGAGCTGCACGAACAGGGCAAGAGCCTGTTCGATGCGACGATCGAGGCGTGCCGTATGCGTCTGCGCCCGATCATCATGACCTCGCTGGCATTCATCCTCGGCGTGGTACCGTTGACCATCGCCAGCGGCGCGGGCGCCGGAAGCCAGCACGCGATCGGCACCGGGGTGATCGGCGGCATGATCAGTGCGACTGTGCTGGCGATCTTCTGGGTACCGCTGTTCTTCGTAGCAGTGTCGTCGCTGTTCGGCAGCAAAGAGCCGAAAGCAGACGCCACCCCTGAAACTCCACGTAATGAGGCTGGGCAATGACCAAGTCTTTGTTGTCCCTGGCGGTAACCGCTTTCATTCTCGGCGGCTGCTCGCTGATTCCCGACTACCAGACCCCGGAAGCACCGGTGGCCGCGCAGTGGCCGCAAGGCCCTGCGTACTCGCCGACCCAGTCGGCCGACGTGGCCGCCGCCGAACAGGGCTGGCGCCAGTTCTTCCACGACCCGGCACTGCAGAAACTGATCCAGACCTCGCTGGTCAACAACCGCGACCTGCGGGTCGCCGCGTTGAACATCGACGCCTACCGCGCGCAGTACCGCATCCAGCGCGCCGACCTGTTCCCGGCGGTCTCGGCCACCGGCAGCGGCAGCCGCCAGCGGGTTCCGGCCAACCTGTCGCAGACCGGTGAGGCGAACATCACCAGCCAGTACTCGGCAACGCTGGGTGTCAGCGCGTACGAGCTGGACCTGTTCGGCCGCGTGCGCAGCCTGAGCGAGCAGGCCCTGGAGACCTACCTCTCCAGCGAGCAGGCGCGTCGCTCCACGCAGATCAGCCTGGTGGCCAGCGTGGCCAACGCCTACTACACCTGGCAGGCCGACCAGGCGCTGCTGAAGCTGACCGAAGAAACGCTCAAGACCTACGAGGAAAGCTACAACCTGACCCGCCGCAGCAACGAGGTCGGTGTGGCTTCCGCGCTCGACCTGAGCCAGGCGCGCACCGCCGTCGAAGGCGCGCGGGTCAAGCTGTCGCAGTACCAGCGCCTGGTGGCGCAGGACCTGAACAGCCTCACCGTGCTGCTGGGGACCGGTGTACCGGCCGACCTGCCGGCGCCGCTGAAGCTCGACGCCGACCAGCTGGCCGACGTGCCGGCGGGCCTGCCGTCCGACCTGCTGCAGCGGCGTCCGGACATCCAGGAAGCCGAGCACCTGCTCAAGGCTGCCAACGCCAACATCGGCGCGGCCCGCGCCGCGTTCTTCCCGAGCATCAGCCTGACCGCCAACGCCGGTACCCTGAGCCCGGACATGGGCGGGCTGTTCAAGGGTGGTTCGGGGACCTGGCTGTTCCAGCCGCAGATCAACCTGCCGATCTTCAACGCCGGCAGCCTGCGGGCGAGCCTGGACTACTCGAAGATCCAGAAGGACATCAACGTCGCCAAGTACGAAAAGACCATCCAGACCGCCTTCCAGGAAGTCTCCGATGGCCTGGCCGCGCGCAAGACCTTCGAGGAGCAGTTGCAGGCCCAGCGTGACCTGGTTGCCGCCAACCAGGATTACTACCGTCTGGCCGAGCGTCGCTACCGCATCGGTATCGACAGCAACCTGACCTTCCTCGACGCCCAGCGCAACCTGTTCAGTGCCCAGCAGGCGCTGATCAGCGATCGCCTGTCGCAGCTGACCAGCGAGGTCAACCTGTACAAGGCGCTTGGCGGTGGCTGGTACGAGCAGACCAACCAGCAGGCGTCGGTGGCCACACCGAAAGGCTGATTGGCCTGGCAGCAGCATCGAGCCCACCCTTCGCGGTGGGCTTTTTGTTTTGGCGGTGCCGGTGATTGCCAGACGATAGGGCCAACACCGCCACCTAATTAACCACCCGGAACATTGCGTTCGATTATCGCCCGCAACCGTTTGCAACGAATTGCCACTCCACCGCCCTTCCGCGCACCATCGCTTGCGCAACGTTGCACAGTTCATCCCAAAAAAAAGCGTCGACCTGCAGGCTCGTACCCTGCAGCGCTCCGACTCGCCCATAAAAACAAGAGATCCACGACAGATGAGCATTCTGCAACCCACCCGCCCGCTGCTGCCGGGCCTGCTGGCCATGTCCTGCGCCCTGCCCGTCCTCGCTGCCGACGGCGGCTTCATGGAAGACGCCAAGGCCACCCTCAACCTGCGCAACTTCTACATCAACCGCAACTTCGTCGACCCGGCCAAGGCCCAGGGCAAGGCCGAGGAATGGACGCAAAGCTTCATCCTCGACGCCCGCTCCGGGTTCACCCAGGGCACCGTCGGCTTTGGCGTCGATGTGCTGGGGCTGTATTCGGTCAAGCTCGATGGCGGCAAGGGGACAGCCGGCACGCAACTGTTGCCGGTGCACGACGATGGTCGCCCCGCCGACGACTTCGGTCGCCTGGGTGTTGCACTCAAGACCAGGATTTCGCAGACCGAACTCAAGGTCGGCGAATGGATGCCGGTGCTGCCGATCCTGCGCTCTGACGATGGTCGCTCGCTGCCGCAGACCTTCCGCGGCGGCCAGATCACCTCCAGGGAGATCACCGGGCTGACCCTGTACGCCGGCCAGTTCCGTGGCAACAGCCCACGCAACGACGCGAGCATGGAGGATATGGCGCTGTTCAGCCGCCCGGGCTTCACCTCCGACCGCTTCAACTTTGCTGGCGGCGAGTACAGCTTCAACGACAAGCGCACCCAGGTCGGAGTGTGGGATGCCCAGCTCAAGGATATCTACCGCCAGCAGTACTTCAACCTGGTGCACAGCCAACCCTTGGGCGACTGGACCCTGGGCGCGAACCTGGGCTACTTCATCGGTAAGGAAGACGGCGCCGAACGCGCCGGCAAGCTGGACAACCGCACCGCCTCGGCCATGCTTTCGGCACGCTATCAGGGGCATACGTTCTATGTCGGCCTGCAGAAGGTCAGCGGCGATGACGAGTGGATGCGAGTCAACGGCACCAGCGGCGGCACCTTGGCCAACGACAGCTACAACGCCAGCTTCGAGAATGCCAAGGAACGCTCCTGGCAACTGCGCCACGATTTCAACTTCGCCACCGTCGGCATACCCGGGCTGACCCTGATGAACCGCTACATCAAAGGCGACAACGTGCATGTCGGCAGCATCACCGACGGCAAGGAATGGGCGCGCGAGAGCGAACTGGCGTACGTGATCCAGTCCGGTACGTTCAAGGACCTGTCGGTGAAATGGCGCAACTCCACCATGCGCAGGGACTTCAGCACCAACGCCTTCGACGAGAACAGGCTGATCGTGAGTTATCCGTTCAGCCTGTTGTGAAAGTCGCGGCGCGCTTGGGGGCGGGCTTGTCCGCCCCTTTTCAAATAACAAAAACAGCTAAATAGCTAACAAAACCATCGTTGACGGAATAAGAAACAAGGTCTAAAACGAGCCCTCTTTACTCCGCAGAATCTCGATATGGACCTTCGCCAACTGCGCTATTTCATCGCCCTCACCGAGTACCGCAGCTTCGTCCACGCTGCCGAAGCCATGGGCATTACCCAGCCCGCGTTCAGCCGCGCCATCCAGGGCCTGGAGCAGGAGTTCGGCTGCGCCCTGGTCGATCGCGGCAACAAGACGCTGCAACCGACACCCGAGGGCCAGGTGGTGCTGCAACATGCACGACGCCTGGTTCAGGGGGCCGCACAACTGAGCAACGACGTGCTGCAGATGACCAAGCTCGACGCCGGCGAGCTGCATTTCGGCAGCGGCCCGGCCCTGGCCGCAAGGCTGGTGCCCGACGCGCTGCAGCAGTTCATCACCCAGCATCCGGGAATCCGCACCGAGCTGCAGGTGGACAACGCCGAACGCCTGGGCCAGGCCCTGCGCCGCGAACAGATCGAGTTCTTCGTCGACGATATACGCCCCTTCGAGGCCGACCCCAACTTCCATACTGAGCCGCTCAACCCGCGCCCCGGCCTGTTCTTCTGCCGCCCCGGCCATCCTCTGTTGGCCAAGGACAGCCTGTCGACCAACGACCTGTTCGCCTACCCCCTGGCCAGCGCCCTGCTCACCCCCGGTGTACGCAAGCGCCTGGCCAACATCAGCGGACGCAGCGACTTCATCCCGCACCTGCAGACCGAACACCTGGCCGTGCTGCGCAGCGTGGTGCTGGCCAGCGATACCCTCGGCAGCGCCAGCGAGGAAGCCGTGGCCGAGGACCTGGCCGCCGGGCGCCTGGTACGCCTGCACTGGCGCAACCTGCCGCCGGGGCTGGAAGTGCTGAGCGTGCGTTGCGGGGTGATCAGCCGCAGCGGCTATCGCCTGTCACCGGCAGCACGGGCGATGATCGATACCCTGGTCAGCCTGGATGCGCAGCCATCTCCCGCAGCCTCGGCGCATCGAGGATCAGTACTTCGCCATAGCCCAGTTGCACCACCCCCGCCTGCTCCAGCGCCTTGAGGATCTGGTTGATGGTCTGGCGCGACAGCGACAGCATCAGCGCCAGTTGCTCCTGCGACAACTGCAGCCGCCATTGGGCAACATCGCGCTCGCCATAGCCTTCGGCGATCTGCAACAGCCGATGGGCCACACGCGGCCCCGCGGCCAGCAGGTGCTGCTGCTCAAGCGCAACAAACACCCAGCGCAGCTTGTGGCTCATCAGCAAGGCCAGGTCGCGCCAGTGCTGCGGATGCTGTGCCAACCAGTCGAGCAACGCTGCCTGAGGGATCCACAACAGCTGCGTGACACCTTCGGCAAAGGCATCGTGGGTACGCGGCTGGCCGTCGAACAGGCTGATCTCGCCGAACCAGTAAGGCGGCTCGACCAGCGTCAGCAGCGCTTCCTTGCCGTCACGGCTGACCGCGCCGACGCGCATGGCGCCCTCCAGCACCGCATACAGACCGCAGGGCGGGTCACCACGCTGGAACAGGCACTGTCCGGCCGCCAGCTCACGCGAACGCGCCAGTGCCAGCAGGCTATCCTGAACCTGAGCGGGCAACTGCCGAAACCACTGGCCGTGGCTCAACTGCGCACGCCAGGCTTGGGGGTTGTCCATGACACCTCTTCTGAACGGACTCTGTCGGCCAGGCGACAGACGACGGCGGATGAACGGGGCAAGCTGTCGCTACCCCTGATGGAGGAACAACAATGAAAAACCTCGTCGAACACCTGAGTCAATACGCGGCCTATCATCGCGACCCGCGCAACATCGCCACGCACTTCGTCGGCATTCCACTGATCGTGCTGGCGGTAAGCATCCTGCTGTCACGACCCGGCTGGCCTGTTGCCGGCATCTGGCTGTCGCCAGCGCTGCTGGTGGCGGCGGCGTCGGTATGGTTCTACCTGCGCCTGGACCTGCGCTTCGGGCTGGTCATGGGCATATTGCTGGGGCTGTGCCTGTGGGCAGGCGAATGGCTGGCGCTGCAAAGCACAGGGCTGTGGCTGAGTGCCGGGCTCGGGGCCTTCGTGCTGGGCTGGATCATCCAGTTCGTCGGGCATGCCTACGAGGGCCGCAAGCCCGCCTTCGTCGACGATGTCAGCGGCTTGATCATCGGGCCACTGTTCGTGGTTGCAGAACTGGCGTTCATGCTTGGGCTGTGTGCCGGGCTGAGGCAGGCCGTGGAGGCCAATGCCGGACCTGTGGCGGTGCGCGGGAAGAAGGCGGCTGTGTAGACGCTGGAACAGTGCTGAATGTTTCGCGGGCTTGCCCGCGAAGCATTCAGTGGGGATCTATGGCCTAGGCACGCGACTCGACCCCAAGCTCATCCCACACCGACTCGGCCAGGTGGAAGGTCGCATTGGCCGCCGGGATCCCGCAGTAGATCGCACTCTGCATGATCACTTCCTTGATCTCGTCGCGGGTCACGCCATTGTTGGCCGCCGCGCGCAGGTGCAACTTGAGTTCCTCGTTGCGGTTCATGCCGATCAGCATGGCAATGGTGATCAGGCTGCGGGTGTGGCGTGGCAACCCCGGGCGGGTCCAGATATCGCCCCAGGCGTGGCGGGTGATCATCTCCTGGAACTCGCCATTGAAGTCGTTGAGTTTCTCCAGGCTGCGGTCCACATGGGCATCGCCCAGCACCGCGCGACGCACCTGCATGCCAGCGTCGTAACGTTGTTTCTCATCCATGGCGTAGTCCTCAGCGAGCCATCAGGAAATCGAGCACGCGACGGCTGAACGGCTCGCCGACTTCGACGTTGGACAAGTGCGCAGCCTGGAAGCCTTGGTACTCGGCGCCTGCCACATGCTCCTGAATGTACAGGCCACCCGAGGGCGGCGTCACCGCGTCGGCCTCCCCGGAAATCACCAGCAGCGGCGCAGTGATCGCACCCAGCTGATCGCGGAAATCGGCATCGCGCACCGCGCCGCAATTGGCGGCGTAGCCCTGTGGCGAGGTGGTCGCGAGCATGTCGGTGATACGCTGGACCTGATCCGCGTGCACGCTCGACCACGCTGGGGTGAACCAGCGCTCGATGGACGCATCGCGCAACCCACGCATGGCCTCGGCACCGTCGCGCAAGACCATTTCGATACGCGGATTCCAGGTTTCAGGCGAGCCGATCTTCGCCGCCGTGTTGCATACCACCAGACGCTGCAAGCGCTCGCCAGCATTGATGCCCAGCCACTGGCCGATCAGGCCGCCCATCGACAGCCCGCAGAAATGCGCGCGCTCGATCTGCAGGGCATCCAGCAGCGCCACCACATCACGCCCCAGTTGTTCGATGCTGTACGGCCCTTCGGTCACCAGCGAATCGCCATGGCCACGCGTGTCGTAGCGCAGTACTCGAAAGTGTTCGGTCCACAGCGGCATCTGGGTATCCCACATGTGCAGGTTGGTGCCCAGCGAGTTGGACAGCACCAGCACCGGGGCGTGCTCGGGGCCTTCGAGTTGGTAGTTCAGTACGCCATCGGCCAGTTGCAAATGCGCCACAGCGGTCTCCTTCAGGCAGTGAAGCGTTGATGTTCGGCCACGGCGCGCGCCACCCAGACGCGGGCCTGGCCGAGGTAATGGGCAGGATCGAGCAACTGGTCGAGCGCTTCGCCAGACAGTTGCTCGGTGACCTGCGGCTCGTCACCGAGCACGGCACGCAGGTGGCGCTGTTCGGCCACCGCGCGCTGACAGCATTGCTCAAGCAGGTGATGGGCCTTGTCGCGCCCCAGACGCTGGGCCAGCACGATGCTCACCGCTTCGGCCAGTACCAGGCCTTGGGTGAGCTCGAGGTTGCGGCGCATGCGCTCGGCGTCCACCTCCATGCCCTCGGCGATCAGTTGTGCCTGGCGCAGGGCGCCGGAAACCAGGCAACAGATGTCTGGCAAGGTCTCCCATTCGGCATGCCACAGACCCAGGCTACGCTCGTGCTCCTGGGGCATGGCGGCGAACAACGTCGACAGCAGCCCCGGCACGCGGGTCGCGGCGCCGATCAGCACCGCCGCTCCCACCGGATTGCGCTTGTGCGGCATGGTCGAAGAGCCCCCCTTCCCCGGCGCAGCAGGCTCGAACACCTCGCCAGCCTCGGTCTGCATCAGCAGGCTGATATCGCGGCCGAACTTGCCCAGGCTGCCGGCGATCAGGCCCAGCACCGAGGCGAACTCCACCAGGCGGTCACGCTGGGTGTGCCAGGGCTGCTCGGGCAAGGCGAGGCCAAGTTGCGCCGCCAGCGCCTCGGCCACCGGCAGCGCCTTGCTGCCCAGCGCCGCAAGGCTGCCAGAGGCACCCCCGAATTGCAGGCACAACAGGCGCGGACGCAGCTCCTGCAAGCGCTGGCGGTGACGGGTCAACGCCCCGAGCATACCGGCCAGCTTCATGCCCAGCGTCACAGGCGTGGCGTGCTGCAGCCAGGTGCGCCCCACCAGCGGCGTGTCGGCATGCAGCAGAGCCTGGCGCGCCAGGCTGTCGGCGAGCTTTCCAAGGTCGGCCTCGATCAACGCCAGTGCATCACGCAGTTGCAGAACCAGGCCAGTGTCCATCGCATCCTGGCTGGTAGCGCCCAGGTGCACATAACGCTCGGCCTCAGGCACGCCACTGGCGACCACCTTGCCCAATGCCTTGACCAGCGGGATCGCCGAGTTGCCAGCCACTGCAATGGCCTGCGCCAGCGCTTGCACGTCATAGCGCTCGGCCTTGCACGCCGCCTCGATGGCCACCACCGCACTGTGCGGCACCAGCCCCGCGTCGGCCTCGGCGTGCGCCAGGGCCGCCTCGAAGTCGAGCATGCCCTGCAGGCGGCCGCGGTCGCTGAACACCTCGCGCATGGCCGGGGCGGTGAAGTAGGCGTCGAACAGTTGGTTGCTCATGCAACGTCCTTAGTGGTCATGGTGCAGGTACGCCGCCTGCTTGGGCAGGCGCAGGCTGAACAGGAAGGCCACCGCCATCATGGCGGTCACGTACCAGTAGAAAGTGTTCTCCATCCCCAGCGTCTTCAAGCCCAGGGCGACGTATTCGGCCGAACCGCCGAAGACCGCGTTGGCCACGGCATAGGCCAGGCCCACACCCAAGGCACGGACCTGAGGTGGGAACATCTCGGCCTTCACCAGGCCGCTGATGGAGGTATAGAAACTGACGATGCACAGCGCCAGGGTCACCAGCACGAAGGCCATGAACGGGCTGGTCACGGTCTTGAGCGCCATCAGCAGCGGTACGGTGAACAAGGTGCCCAGCGCGCCGAACAACAGCATCGAGTTACGTCGGCCGATACGGTCGGACAACATGCCGAACAGCGGCTGCAGGATCATGAACAGGAACAGCGCGCCAGTCATCACGAAGCTGGCGCTCTTGGCGTTCATGCCAGCCGTGTTGACCAGGTATTTCTGCATGTAGGTGGTGAAGGTGTAGAAGATCAACGAACCGCCAGCGGTGTAGCCCAGCACCGTGATGAAGGCGGCGGCGTGGTTGCGGAACAGGCCACTGATGCTGCCGGCATCTTTATCCTGGCGAGTTTCGGCATTGCTGGTCTCTTTCAGCGACCGACGCAGCATCAACGAGATCAGCGCGGCGACGGCACCGACCACGAACGGAATGCGCCAGCCCCAGGCGCGCAGTTCTTCTTCGGTGAGCAGTTGCTGCAGGATCACCACCACCAGCACCGCCAGCAACTGGCCGCCGATCAGGGTGACGTACTGGAACGAGGCGAAGAATCCACGCTGGCCACGCAGGGCCACCTCGCTCATGTAGGTCGCAGTGGTGCCGTACTCACCGCCGACCGACAAGCCCTGGACCAGCCGCGCAAACAGCAGCAGTGCCGGCGCCCAGGTGCCGATGCTCGAATAGGTCGGCAGGCAGGCAATCAGCAACGAGCCTGCGCACATCATCAATACCGAGATCATCAACGAATTCTTGCGACCGTGACGGTCGGCCAGGCGGCCGAAAATCCAGCCGCCGATGGGGCGCATCAGAAAGCCTGCGGCGAACACACCAGCCGTGTTGAGCAGTTGCACGGTAGGGTCGTCGGAGGGAAAGAACGCCGGGGCGAAATAGATGGCGCAGAAGGCATAGACATAAAAGTCGAACCACTCCACCAGGTTGCCGGAAGAAGCCCCGACGATGGCAAAGATACGGCTTTTGCGCTCTTCGCCCGTGTAATGGATTGCGGTCATGGCGTGCTTACTCCTCGAGGGTTACCGTGAATTCTAGACATACCCGGTAACATTCTCGTTCCGCTTGGGGTCTGGCCATTAGCCTTTTGTCTTGCAGGTCCGGGGTCCTTTCTGGGGGGAGGAGAGGAAAAAAAGAAAAGGGGGGGAGGGGGCCCACAAACAAAAAAAAAAAAAGAAAAAAAACCGCACACCC